>DOSG01000008.1 GCA_003514055.1 Candidatus Yanofskybacteria bacterium
CTCGCTTAAGCGAGTGGGCTCTGTGAAATATCGAGCGTTAGGAGCGAAAGATCGCAGGAAGCTTTCGACTCCGATACGATGAAGTGATTAGGGTCGAGCGATTACTTCCTGAACTCAAGGGCATTCTTGAGCGTAATCTCGTCTATGTATTCGAGATGAGATCCTGAAGCCAGGCCTCTAGCAAGATGAGTAATCCTTACGTTATCTTTTTTATCGAGCATGTCTCTGACGTACATAGCTGTTGTCTCTCCTGCGGTATTGGGATTGGTGGCAAGTATTAGCTCAACTTCGCCTAGATCCTTAGTGGTATTAGATATCCGAGTATCGAGCTCTCTAAGTCTCAAATTCTCTGGGAGTACACCGTCGATCGGGTTAATGGCTCCGCCTAGAATATGATACAAGCCTCTATATAGCCCAGTCTTTTCGATTGATTCTAGATCGGTGACCTTCTCTAATACCATGATTTTGGTGCGATCTCTTTTCTTGTCCGAGCATACTCCGCATATATGGTTATCGCTTATATTGAAACAGATATTACAAAATGAAATATTGGTTCTTAAATTTGTGATGGCCGTACCTAGCTCTTCTAGCTCGGTATCTGATTTATTCATTAAAGACAAAACAAAGCGAGCGGCCTGTCTTGGGCCAACTCCGGGTAACTTTCTTAACAATGATACAATGTGTTTAAAATTCTGATTCATAAAGTTGTGCTAAATTCTGAATATCATTTTCTTGAGTACGGGTTGTATTTCTCTGTTGAGAAATCACCCTCTCGCTCGGCGCCGTCGCGCCTGCGCGGGCCTCTCGAAAATAATATTCAAATTTCATGTCTCGCTTGGTATGAGAAAGCCACATTAATCAACGAGCTAGATGATTTCGCCTTGATGGTGTCTATCTACTTCTTGGAATAATAGGCTATCAGGATTAATTCTAAACTCTATTTCTCCGGTGGGACCATTTCTATGCTTAGCGATAACGAGTTGGGCTATGTTGAGCTTACCATCTCTCTCGGCATTCTCGCGATTTATCTTATCTTCTCTATGAATAAACATGACTAAGTCGGCATCTTGTTCAATAGATCCAGAATCTCTCAGGTCAGATAATCTGGGTTTATGGCCATCTCTCTGCTCGATAGCGCGGGATAATTGAGATAATGCTAAAACTGGAATATTCAATTCTTTAGCTAAACCTTTTAGGCCTCTAGATATTTCTGTCACTTGTTGGACGGGGCTGTTGTAGTCTTTTCTGGATGTCATCAGCTGTAAGTAATCGATGACTAGTAGCCCAAGGCCATGCTCAGATTGAAGTCTTCTGGCCATCGTGCGCATCTGTAGAATGTTGGGAGAAGGTGAGTCGTCGATGAATATTGGCATTTGACCTAATTCCTCGCAGGCAGTCGTAATTCTGAGAAAATCGTTGTGTTCTTCTTGGTGAGATAGCTTACCGGTACGTAATTTCCAAAGACTTACACCCGATCTGGCGGCAATTAAACGATCGACTACTTGATCTACGGACATTTCCATACTAAATACGCCAACGGGAACGCCTTGCTGAGCAATGTTTAAGGCTAAGTTCAAGGCAAATGCAGTTTTACCAACAGAGGGTCTAGCCGCTAGTATAATTAAGTCGGATTTTTGCAGACCGCCGAGTGTGCTATCCATATCGGCATAACCAGTCTTGTGACCACGAAGAACTCCGTCGTCTTGGTTGGTGATCCTTTCCATGGCCGCGCTCAAGGTGTCTTTTAGGGGCATCAGGGTCTTAGAAAGAGATCTTTGCGAGACTGAAAATAACTTTTTCTCGGCGTCATCCAATAAGGTCTCTACATCCTCGTCTTCTTGATAGCCTAGTCCAGAGATATAATTGGCGGCATCAATGAGATCGCGCAACATTTTCTTTCTTTGGATGATCTTAGCGTATGATGTTGCGTGAGCCGATGTGGCCACCGAGCTGGCTAGCGATGTTAGATAGCTTAGCCCTCCGCTAATGTCTAAATTGCCAGAATCTTGAAGTCGATTAGAAAGATTTAAAAGATCTATCGGTTCTCTTTTCTCGAATAGAGTTATTATAGCCTCAAAAATTATCTGATGATTGCGATTATAGAAATCTTCTGGACGCAAAAAGTCCACAACTTTATTGATGGCCTCTCTATCTATTAATAATGATCCGAGAAGAGATTTCTCGGCATCTGTGTTACGAGGTGGTAGCTTGTCTACGATATCTTTGCTCGTCATATCGTTTACATTATTGTAAATAAAAGGGGAGTTAGCAAGCTAATTGGTTGAGAAGCTGTTAATAAATCGCTCCGCCCCATCAATTTTTTCATCTTGTCCTCGACTACGCCAAGTCTAGTCGATATGGAAGAGCATTAATACTCCAAAACAATAGGTAACCCTCGCACTATTGATTCTTAATGATTGTATTGCCCTCGACCTATTGTTTTGGACTAATGCTTTTCCAATCTCCTATCCTTGGCTTGTCTGTGGAGATTTCAAAAATGGATGGGGCTTCGCTTGGATTAATTAAAACTTGCACGAAATGGGCGAGACTACAACTAGCCATTTAGGGGAGGGGATTAATATTGACAGTACCGCTAAGATGCGGTATTGTAGCGGTATTAGTTCCTCACAACCTGGGAGATAGATCTATGAATTGGGACCCTTCCCTTCTGACTCCGTCACACCTTGCGCTCTGGCAGATTGCCCTCGCGTGGGCGATTCAACTGCCACTGACGTTCCTCTTCTTCTTGATGCTGACTACCTCGGGAATCATGTCGATCGACATGACCGAGGCTATGCTCAAGGAGGAGGTCGCAGCCGCAAGACCCATCAAGCGTTTCTTCCTGACGGTCTTCGTTGGGCCGACGCTTGCGGTCATCGGTTCGGCGCTACTCTTCTTATTCATGACGGCCGCCATCTGTGGGGCTGCAAGCAATCGGCGAGATTGAGGTACCCATGGCAAAGCATAAGAGACCGAAGCCGGAGGATCTCTACGTAAGGGATCGCAAGGGTCGGTTCCACCGTTGCCCGGGGTCCTTACTCAAGAGGCCACCTCTCGGCCGCTGTAGGAAGTGTGGCTACGAGTGGAACGATGGATTTGAGTTCAAGGACTAACACGAGGAGGAAACATGAAGAAGCTTCTTATCGCCGAGATCATCGCAATCATCGCAAGTATTGCGATGGTCATCGCAGGATCCATCATGGGATGGCCTGATGGGGCTATTGCTGTTATGACTTACGTCGTTGCCGTTGTTTTTGTTACCGTTGTTTCGGCTGGTGCTTTCTCTGTTGCTATTGCTGCGGTTGCCGCTGGCGTTGCAGCTGTTGTCGTTGCTGTTTTCGCTCCCATAGCGACTGTCGTTGGTAGTAACGCTGTCTTCATTGCTGTCACGATTGCTACCATCAGTATTGCTGCTGTTACCGGCATCGTCTCAGAACGCCTCAAAATGAAGTACCTCTGGGTATTTTTGAGCCTTCTTGGTGAGGGGGTAGTCGTTGGGGCTATTCTCTACTACGGTCCGACAATGATCAGAGCGGTGGTGTAGTTCCGCTCAAACGCACACGAGGAGGAGAGATGGAACGCGCCTATCGTAGTATGCTCAGAAGGCTTGAGGGAGAAGGAGACGAAGTAGTCATCTCTCGAGCTGGTGCCTCTGACCTTAGGGGGAGAATCGAAAAAGTCGACGATGACGGTTGCTACATCCTCGTCGATAAGCATCCGACCCTGGCTCGAGAAGAAAGAGATCGAGGCGGGGCGCTGGTGATCTTCGTCGACTTCTCGCACATTCGAGGCGTGGGAAGATTGGACGGGAGTCTCGGGTAATTATAAGCCCGCCGAGAGATCGACCTACGAGGTCCGCTCTCTCGGCGGGCCTTGTTTTTTTATTGCTCTTCTAAAATCTCGCGAAGCGGCACTATAGGACGAAGAAAGTGAGGACGGCTAATATGGCCATTATAACGAAGGCGGTGTGGCCAAAGAGGTTGGTTAACCAGCCGTTGGTATGCGTGCCCATAATCTTTTTATTGTTAGACATATGGAGAACCATCATTATAAGGATTGGGGCTATGACACCATAGATTATAGATGTGTAGAATAGAGCCTTAACTGGATTAAGACCAAGTAGAGGAATCAACAGGCCAATGAAAGTGGAAGCAATAACAACGGCATAGAACTCTTTGGCTTTTGCGAATGACTTATTTAACCCTTCTGACCAGCCAAATACTTCGGCTATAACGTAAGCCGCGGAACCGGCCAGAACGGGAATACCGAGAAAGCCGGCGCTTATTATGCCCACTGTGAAAAGAAGGTAGGAATATTCTCCAGCTAGTGGTTCTAACGCTCTAGCGGCATCTTGAAGACTTTCAATATTGTGGAGTCCGGCTTTGAATAGCGTTGAAGCGGCTAGGGTGATAATGAAGAAGGTGATTATATTCGAGAACGACATACCGATTCTGGTATCAGTTGTTAGGCGACTGAGTTCTACGTCGGTGGCTGGCCTAAGATGACAAACGTGGCCAGGCTTACATTGCTCAATCATTTTTTCCTCAACTTCTTGATTGGCTTGCCAGAAGAATAGATATGGAGAAAGCGTAGTACCAAAGAAAGCAATTAATACAATAAAATAATCCTTACTAAAGTGAAAAGTGGGGATTAACGTGTGAAATAGTATGTTTCCCCAGTCTTGATTTATGGTAAATGTAGCAAAGATATAGGCGAACAAGCTAAGGGCCGTCCATTTGAAAATAGCGAATATTCTTTTGTATGGGAGGTAAATGGTTACGGCTAATATCAATATAGTTATGGCTATGGCGACTAACCGATGATGATTTATGTCAGTTAGGCCTGTAACCATTGAAAAAGCTTGAGTCATGGCAGACATATTGGATCCGATATTAATCGTATTAGCTATTACTATTAGTCCGGCAATAAAAAACATTAGCCATCTTGGATAATGTTTTTTCATGTTCCCGGCCAAGCCCATATTCGAAACCCTACCAATGCGACCGCTCATTTCTTGCATGGCGATCATGAAGGGCAAAGTAAAAAGTGATGCCCAGAGCATTGAATATCCATATTTTGCGCCAGCAATAGTATATGTAGCTATGGCTGACGGTTCGTCGTCAGAGGCGCCCGTAATAAATCCTGCACCTAATAATTCCCAGACACGCTTTAGCTTTTTTATAATGGGCATACCCTAATATTTTAGCACAGAAACTGATATCTAAGAATTGGAGTGAATGTTGACAACTATGGCATATTCGGTTATTCTATGCCTAGTTCTAGTAGGGAAGGAAGCGTCATGCCCGCAACTGATTTCTGCGATCTTAGAAATCCCAACAGAACTCAGGATATCAATGTGGCTACGGTAATGAGTGCTCAGCATACATGTTTTCTCTGCGGAAAGAACAATGTCATTGAAAACTGGTTGCTTGGCGCGGACGGTATGAAGATTGACCCAGTCGTATGGACTGCGGTAGAAGGTGGCCTATTGAAAGAAGGCGGAGCGAAATTTACTTTTGGCAGCATATGCGTGTTTTGTATGCCATATTTCCACGACTAATCCAAGCGGTCGAACAAAGAATAGTCTAGCCGCGCGATCGCGGTCGTAGAGTCCAAGTGGACTCTTTTTCTTTACTTTGGATGTTCAATTAAGTATGATTTTTGCAGATCTTACTTTGGGGAGGGAGGGGGATATGGGTTCTCTTGAGGTTGCTGGCAAGAGCACGGTAGCTGATCACGTCTGGCTGTTTATCGGATCTGTTTTATTCGGTCCGTTCCTTCTGCTATGCGCTTGCCTTCTAGCTATCGGCGACGCTATGTTCTGGCCGACGATTATCTGGATGCTAGACGTAGGAATAGCATACTTGCTAGTCATTTGGCTGTCTGGTCTTACTGGAACGAAGGCTATCGTCATGGCGTATCTGCTCGGCGGCCTGTTCATATACCTCTATCTTATTAAGTCAAAATTCCGCTTTCCATCTATAGACTGCGAGTAGTGCCGTGGCGACCATTGGGTCGCCTTTTTGTATGAAAATATGCACAATTAGCAGTCTTGACATGAGACTGCTAATTTTAATATAATGCCGGTATGCTTAGTGAAAGACAAATAAACATATTGAATGAGGTTATACAGTTGCACACAAACTGGGCTAAACCAATAGCTTCCAGCTTTTTGCATAAACGCGGTGGCTTTAAGATAAGTCCGGCTACTCTAAGGAACGAGATGCTCGATTTGGAGGATGGTGGCTACCTAACTCATCTTCACACTTCTGGAGGTAAAGTACCGACTGATAAGGCATATCGTCTGTATGTTAACAATTTACTATCTAAGAATGATCTAGTCCTAGATAATGATTTCAAGAGGATCATAAACACCATGGTGTTGGGAAATATCTTTGATTCGAACAGTTTGAATAGAGAAATTGCCAAAACAATATCTTGCCTGACTAACAGCTTGGTAATTACAAATCGTTTTGGTGATAGAAGTTTTTACAAATCTGGACTGGCCAGCATTCTATCTATGCCAGAATTTGAAGAGATAGCTAAAGCTAGAGATATGGCTCAGCTCACCGAAGGCTTTGAGGCTCTATTCGACGAGATTGAGAATCAATTTTTTGGTGGCACGAGTAAATATATTTCTTTTACTCCTAGCGTGTTCATAGGTTCAGAAAATCCAAATAAAAACATAAAAGAACATTCCGTGATTTGTGGCCATTATCGTTTGCCAGATCTCAGTACGGCTACATTGACGCTGATAGGGCCGAAGAGGATGGATTACGGTAAAAATATATCATTGATTAAATATACGACGGATTTATTAAATAAAATAAGCACGTAGAGTGCTAAGTGTGAATAGCGATTTCTCGAGTGCGGGTTGTATTTTTCTGCTGAAAAATCACCCTCTCCCTCGGGTCCAGTCGACCCTGCGAGAGCCTCTCGGAATCGCCATTCACGCTTAGCTCGAAACGATAAAAAGATGGGGGATGAACATAAGAAGAAAGATGATGTTAATTCTGAAGAAGAGTTAGCGAAGTGTAAGGTGCAATGTGAGGATTATTTGAATAATTGGAAGAGAGAAAGGGCTGATTTTGTGAATTATAAGAAGGAAGAGAGTAGAAGGGTTGAGCAAATAGTAAAATTTGCCAACGAAGGGCTGGCGCTAGAGATCATCGATGTAGTCGATGGCCTCGAAGAGGCCCTAAAGAAGGCCAGCGTGGAGATGAAGGATAAACATGCTGATTGGTACGAAGGCATCGAGAAAGCGATAAAGAACTTCGAGAAGACGCTAGAAAAATATGAGATAACAAGAATAAAAGTAGTTGGCGAGAAGTTCAATCCAGGACTGCACGAAGCGGTTGAGATGGAGAAAGACGGCGAGAAATTAGAAGAAGTCAGAGCTGGCTATATGATGCAAGATAAAGTCATCAGACCGTCACGCGTAAGAATAACTAAATAGAAATGGATGACACTATGAAAACTATTATCCATATCGTCGCGATCTTCTTGATAGTTATGCTTGCATTTTGTTTTCCAGACGCATCGGCGATTTGGGCAGCTGTAGTCATATTAATTTTATTGTTTGTTCGTATATATCCAAATAAGTCGTTTAAAATCTTTAACTTATTGGAGATCAAAAATGAGTTATCTGGTATAAATGACAGGCTCAGTGGTCTTACTAGTGTGATAATGAATCTCAAAATTAACATGACTCAGAATAATGTAGCCGGTGAGTCGCAACCAAAATCCGCGGCTATCGAATCTGGTACGACGAAAAATATTCGACTACCAAATAGCATGCCATTCACTGCAACGATACTCGAAGGCGATGATAAAAATAATTAAAATAAAATATGAATACACAAGAGTTAATTAAGAAGAATATGGAGGCCGTGGTTATGATTGATCTTCAAATGCCGGGCGAAGGAGATCAGAAAAAAATAAGTATACGCGGAACGGGGTTTGTAGTTACTAAAGATGGTAAGTATGTTACCTGTGCCCATGTGTATGACCAGATACTGCCTAACGAATATCAATATTTAGGAGTTGCAGTACCAGAAGGAGTCGACGAGAAAGGCATCATGCATTATAAGCGATATAAAACAAAACTCATCGGGGAATTAGATAGGGAAAATGATGTTGCCCTGATGCAAATCACCTTAGAGCCAGGAGAGAGTGACGTCGAATTTAAAACAATAGAGGGCATTGAAAAAGCAGAGTCAGTTAATGAGGGCGATGATGTGGCATATATAGGCTATCCATTAGCCACAGAGCTATTGGGTATGGGTTTTGGAATAACTATGACGACAAATAAATGCATAATTAGCTCGATAAAACGCAGGGGCGTCGATGGCTCGCTTCATATGTATCTGATTGATACGCATACCAATAATGGAGCCAGCGGATCACCATTGCTTTCGCTTGATACTGGCAAGGTTGTGGGTATTGTGAGCGGTAAAATATCGTCCAGGATCCCGACTCCAGATGGAAAGATAATAGATATACCAGCGAACATGGGAATATGTAGACCTTCCGTATATGTACAAAAAATAATTGATAAAAACAAATAATCAGAATAATTAATACAGAGCTAGGCTAATCACTTGAGAGACAATCCGGAGGCGAGCGGGCAGGTGTCCCGCCTAGTGGGACGAGCGAGCCGAGGAAATTAGTCAGAATTTCTCGCTGGGAAATTCTGACATGTCGAACAAGTGATTAGCCTAGCGATATAAATATATGAGTAAAATATTAGGAATTGATTTGGGAACAACAAATTCGGCGATGGCGGTTGTGGAAATTGGCCAATCCAGAATTTTAGAGAACAAAGAGGGCGTAAGAACTACCCCTTCGATAGTGGCCGTCGGCAAGTCTGGTGAAAGATACGTTGGCGTTACCGCCAAAAGGCAAGCCGTAACTAATCCGAACAACACAATTTATTCGGTTAAAAGATTGATTGGCCGAAGGTTTAGCGATCCAGAAGTTCAAAGAGATAAAGAACTCTTACCGTACGAGATCAGAAAAGGCGTTCATGATGACGTTGAAGTTAAGATGGGCGATAAGTGGCTAAAGCCAGCTGAAATATCAGCGATGATATTGCAAAAATTAAAGACTGATGCTGAAGATAAGTTGGGAGAAAAGATTACCGAGGCGATTATCACCGTTCCGGCTTACTTCGATGACTCTCAAAGAAAAGCTACTAAAGATGCTGGAGAAATTGCCGGGTTAAATGTCAAAAGAGTTATAAACGAACCGACAGCCGCAGCTTTGGCTTATGGTTTAAATAAGAAAAAAGACGAGAAGATTGTGGTTTATGATTTTGGCGGCGGTACATTCGATATATCAGTCTTAGAGATAGGCGATGATACCATTGAAGTTCGTGGCACTGGCGGTGATACTCATTTAGGCGGAGATGATATCGATCAATTGCTCATAAGGCATTTCATGGAAGAATTTAAGAAAGACCAGGGCGTAGATATATCCAAGGATCAGCTAGCCGTGCAAAGAATGAAGGACGCGGCCGAGAAAGCCAAGCATGAGTTATCCAGCACCCTTCAAACCGAAGTTAACATCCCATTCTTAACGGCCGACGCCTCTGGCGCTAAGCACTTTAGCATGACCTTCACGCGATCTAAGCTAGAGGAGCTGGTTAAGCCGTTAGTGGATAGATCTATAAAGCTGACCAAGGAAACAGTTGAAAGTTCTGGTTTTAAGATGGCAGATATCAATGAGATTATATTGGTTGGTGGGCAAACCAGAATGCCATTGATAATGGAGGAAGTTAAAAGACTATTTGGAAAGGAACCTCACAAGGATGTTAATCCAGACGAGGTCGTGGCTATTGGCGCGGCTATCCAGGGTGGAATAATGCAGGGTGAGGTCAGAGATGTCCTATTGCTTGATGTGACACCATTATCGTTGGGCATAGAAACTTTGGGACAAGTGGCAACGAAGATGATCGAGAAGAACACGACCGTACCAGTTTCTAAGACTCAGATATTCTCTACGGCGGCTGACAATCAGCCATCGGTAGAAATTCACATTGTCCAGGGTGAAAGAGCAATGGCTCACGACAATAAAACTCTGGGTAGGTTTATACTTGATGGTATCCCGCCAGCGCCGCGAGGTGTGCCTCAGGTTGAGGTAACCTTTGATATCGACGCTAACGGCATTCTAAATGTTAAAGCCAAAGATAAGGCTACTAACAAGGAGCAGTCAATCAGAATTGAGGGATCTTCTGGCTTAACCGATGACGAAAAGAAGAAAATGCAGGCTGATGCCGAGAAATTTGCTGCGGAAGATGCAAAGAAAAAAGAAATGGCCGAGACTCGAAATGTATCTGAAACACTTGTCTATACTACTGAGAAGCTAATTAAAGATAATGGTGATAAGATAAAAGAAGAAGATAAAAAGGAATTAAACGAAAAGGCTGAAGCTGTTAAATCGGCTCTCAAGTCTGACAATGTAGAAGAAATTAAGAAGACTACCGAAGAGCTGTCTAAGGTAGCACAGCGTATCGGCGGAGAGATGTATAAGCAACAGCAAGAAGCTGAAAAGGCTCAGCAGGCCCAGCCGAAAGAGGAAGCGAAGGCCGAGGAGGAGGCTCCGAAGGAAGAAACTAAAAAGTAAAAACGCTTTGTCGGGGCAGCTAAGATTCTTCACAACTCAACTTCTGGTCAACTAATATTCGAGCTTCTGATAAATCCGAACAAAATCTGGATGCCCCTCAGCTCTAAAGAGCTTCGACCCAGATTATTGCAAGCCCCTTCGGGGTTACCGTATTTATCATCGAATCTCTCATTTATTTGTTCCATAAGTCTCGGATTGTTCAGAATCTTAGCTGCCCCAACTTTGTTTAAAATATAGTAGATGAGAATATATAAATTTGTGGGGTGGGTGGTGGTGATTGGTGTACTGTCATTTTTGTTTTGGCACGGCATGAGTTCTTGGCTAAATGGAGTCGAGATGCTAAGCTACTCTAGCTATCATATCGTTAGCATTATTTATGTTACATTACTTATCTCTATTTTGGCATTGGGTATGGCACTTTTTAGGAGTGCTCGGGAAGCTCTTGTTGGGCTTATTTTTGCCGCTCTAGGCTTTCTACTGGCAGTTGGCTTCTCGGTACTGAATTTAGTCACAGTCGGAGTGATTATTCTTCTGGGCTGGTACTCTAGGAATATGGTTGGCCACGAAGTCGAACAGAGGATAAAAGTTAAAAGTCGAGCCATGATCGGCGCCGGCCTAACTCCTTTAATTGTAGCTATGGCTCTGGGCGTATCAATCGTGGCATATCAAAGTGACGCCATCGCTTCCCTAGCCGAAGAAGAGAGGATTCCATCTTCAAGCGAAAGATTTATTAGATCGATAGTTGATAGGGCTATTGATAGTGGGCTAGTGCCTACTAAAGTCAGTCCTAGGGAGAAAGAAGCCGTTGCCCAGCAGACAACAGAAGATCTTATTAGCCAAACTAATCAGACATTGAAGCCCTATTTTAAATATTCTAGGCCAGTTTTAGCGGCTACATTGTTCTTGATTATTTACGGTTTGAATTGGATATTTTACTGGCTAGCGATTGGCATGGGAATGCTCCTAATTGCTGTTCTGAGGTTGACGGGATTCATAAAAATAGAAGAGGTGGATATAAAGGCAGAGAGAATGATTATATAAATATGGCGAAAGATTATTATCAAACACTAGGCATATCTAAATCGGCGACACCAGATGAGATAAAGAAGGCCTATCGTAAATTGGCTCATCAATATCATCCCGATAAAGGAACGGGAGATGAAGCTAAGTTTAAGGAGATAAACGAGGCCTATCAGGTGCTGTCCGACGATAAAAAGCGTAGCAATTACGATAATTTTGGCTCGGCTGATTTTAATGGTGGCGGTTTCGGTGGTGCCGGAGCTGGAGATTATTCTAATTTTTATGATTTCTTTAGTGGCGGTCGTCGTCAGCCTAGTGGTTTTGAAGATATTTTTGATATTTTTTCCGATGCTTTTAGCGGTGGAGGCTATGCCCAACAGCAAGAAGAGAGAAGCAAAGGGGAAGACCTACATTTAGAAGTTCGCGTGGGCAAAAAGGATCTTGGAGATTCTAAGATATTCGAATATGAATCAATGATTGTTTGTGAAGAATGTGACGGTACGTCGGTAGCTAAGGGTTCGAAGATGATCACTTGTAAAACTTGTGGCGGCAGAGGCCAGGTCCAGCAAGCTACTCGAACTCCATTCGGCACGTTCAGCCGAGTCTCTGTTTGTGGCGCTTGCAAGGGCAGAGGCCAGGCTCCAGAAAAAGAATGTGGCGATTGTAAAGCTACGGGCAGGGTAAAGACTAAAAAACGTATAGAAATCAGGATTCCCGTGGATTTAGATAATGATTATGTAGTAGTCGTGCCTAAAGGTGGTAATGCCGGTAAACTTAAGAGGCCGGCGGGGGATTTAGTTGTGAATATACGCGTCAAGTAGCGCTTTGCTATGGGTTTTGAATACAATGGCCGTCATTGTATTCAGGGTGTATTGTGAGAATATCGAGGATGTGGTATAATATAATTACACACAGTTCGTTTTATCAACATTTTCGTGGAGGTCGTAATGAAAGCTATTTTTGTGGACGGCGAGGCTCTGGGCTGGATGCGCCAGGGCCTTGGTATCGGAGCGTACAGGTTCTCCGAGCTCTATCGGATTCTTACGACAGAGATTGGTAAATCGGCCGGATTACTTCCGCCGGTTTACGTCCTGTCCTCCGGAGCCGATCAGAAGATCGGCAAGTTCCTACGTGCGGCTGGGTTTGTGACGAAAGTCGTGAATGCACCGCGTGACGATGAATTCATCCAGGAGCAGATCAAAGCGCTTCCGACTGAGGTGACCGAAGTCGTGCTGGTCGCCGCAGATTCGGACTTCGTACCCTCCTTGAGAGAGGTTGCGAACAGGGGGATCACCGTTTTCGTAGTGGCTACACGTGCCCTCCAGAATGGCAATTCCATGGTTGGAGTGATCATGGAAGATTTCCTTCGTGAGAATGAGAATACCACATTCGTAGATCTGGAAAAATACAAAGACAAGCTGATGAAATCTTCCTGGGTAAATCATCAACTGCTAGAGGTGGCGCCGAACATGGGCGAGGTTCGCATCATGAAAAGCCCGTCTCTCCCACTCGCCCCAGTCAGAGGCGAAAGATCAAGCGTCATCTCGTTGACGGGATCAGGTGAGGATGTCAACGCGGCGACGTCAGAGATCATGAGCCTCCTCACTAGATTCCCACGGCTTCGCGTGGGTATCAATTTCTAGATCTTCAAGAGACTAATTCAGGCCTCTGCGGGGTTCACGAACCCCGCAGAGGCTTTTTCATAACTTAATATGTTGTATAATTATCGTAATGGATTATATCCAGCAAATATTCTCGAGAATACATCTTTCTAGTTTCTCCGATTTATTGAAAACGATTTCTGGTCCGCAAATGTTATTTGCGGGTTTGTTGCTCGTATTCTTACTGTTATACGGTTTAAGCTTAGGTAGAACTCGGGCACTGGTCTCTTTATTGGGCATATATATCGCCTATGTTTTTAATGCCACGTTCATTTACTTTAGCGAACTCTATAGGTGGATACCTCTCAAAGATACCAATCTGATTAGAGTTGTCGCCTTGCTGATCGTATACCTGGGAGTTTTTTACATATTGAATAGGTCCTTAGTGAAAGCTAGGCTAACCCTAAAGGAAGCATCATTTTTCTCTGTGTTTATCATAAGCGTGCTACAGCTAGGATTTTTAATATCAATTATCACCAACACTCTTTCTTACGAGATGCTAGCCTATTTCCCTGGGCCATTCTTATTATATTTTTCGACAAAGACGGCCTTATTCTATTGGGCGATTGCTCCTATCCTGATGCTAATATTTTTAAAAAGGCACGAATGAGCGCGAGTTATACTCCGACGATTTCAAAATCAAAGTTGACACGATATTAAGAAAATGTAATTAATATGGGGGTAAGCTCTTTCTCGTAGTAAATCTTCCTGGGAGGATCAGTTGTCAATCCACGCCCGTAAATTCATAACAGTCTCTGTCCCGCTTTCTCTCGTAAAAACAGTGATACTGACCGACATTTCACGCATCTTGCTTCATTCTACCGATCGAGAAGAAGTGAGGGCTGCCGCTGAGTGGGTCTTTACTCACGAACCATGTTTGGGACTAGGACACGATTGCAATCCGGATCTCTCGGAGTTCAGTTGTCTGCAATGTGAGACCGGTAGGGATCATAATAATGAGGCCAGAAGAATCTGGCTAACACTTCCCGAAGAACGTCGTCAATGGATAGCCAGTCTTTTAGAGGAGGCCGGATATATCCTTCAATAATCGAAAAGACCCGTAAGGGTCTTTATTGTTTCTAAGCGTCCGTATATACAATTTTTTCGAATGCAGGCCACTAAGAACAATGGCCGCCTTTTAGGCCGCAAAGGCAGCCATTGTTGGGATTTAAAAAAATCAATTCTTGTCGGCACGGCCGACATACTCGCCATTCTCAGTATTTATAGTAATGACATCGTCCTGCTCTATGAATAAAGGCACGTTTATCATAGCGCCAGTCTCAATTTTAGCTTGCTTTACGCCGCCTTGAGCGGTATTGCCCTTGATTGATGGGGGAGCCTCGACTATCTTGAAATCCATCTTGACTGGTAATTCAACGTTAATCACTTTGCCGTTAAATAAAATTGCATCAAGTACTGTTCCAGCTTTCAAGAATTTAGTTTGATCGCCCAATATCTCCTCTTTCAGCTGAAGCCTGTTCCCTGCATTTTTCTCTTCCGTAAACCAGAACTCATCTCTATGAGCGTAGAGGAATTTTACTTTTTGCCTTTCTATATCGGCTTCTTCGAAAACGTCTGATTGGGCAAAGTTTCTTTCGAGTATTTTGCCATTCAAAAGATTTCTCATTTTAGTTTGAACGGTTGGCCTTCTCTGCTGCATCTTAAGATGATGAGTCTCGACGACTACGTAGGGTTGATCTTCGTATATGAAGAAAGTTTTTGGTTTTAATTGGTTTACAACGATTGACATTATATTGTTGTGCGCTAGATGCTCCATCGGATCGGGATCAAAGGCTTCCTGCGAGCCTTCGTCCCTAATGCTCGACATTTCGAAGATCCACTTTATGCCCAACGCTTATTTGCCTAGCAAATGGGCGTTGGGCATCTCAAGGATAAGCCGAAATGTCTGCGCAGTTTCCTCTGGAGTATCTAACGCTTCACTTTAAACGATTTATTAAATGCTTAATCGAAAAGCGATAATATCCTAGCAAAAATTAGGAGATTGATCAACCTTAATGCTTAAAGACGAGGGTTATTAAGAATATAGCTCCACTAGTGAGGACGATGATTGGACCGGAAGATATTCCCAGGAATAGAGCTAGCGGTATGCCAATTAGGGCAGAGATAGCACCAAATACTACAGACAATACAGTGTAGCTTCTAAGGCTTAGGGATATGTTCCTGGCCGCCGCGGCCGGGATGATTACTAATGAACCCATAAGTAATGTGCCGACGACTTTTAAGCCAAGAGCTACGATGGTGGCTACGAGTAGAAGAAATACGAAGTTAACTGCATCAGCCTTTATGCCCATAGACTTTGTTAGATCTTTTGAAATGATACCTAGCATCACTTTTTTTGAGATGAGACGCATGACTACGATGGAGATAATAACCAGAACGGCAGTGATCATGACATCTAGCGGGCCAACTCTAGTTATGTCTCCGAAAAGAGCTTCTAGCAATTCTGGTTCCGGAGTAAGTATTAGCCCCAAGGCTAGGCTGATAGTAAAAAATATGCCGACAAGAGTCTCAGACGGTAGAGTCGTATGTTTTTCGAGGGCATATATGCCTAATATGGCCATAATTAGCACCGAGAATGCTCCGATGAATGGATTTATGTGTAGTAGCAGGGCAATAGCTATGCCTGGGAGAGCTACGTGTGAAAGGGCATCTCCAACTAAAGACATTCTGCGCAGGATCATGTATGAACCTAAATAACCGGCCCCAATTCCAATTAAAACGCCGACTAGCAGCTGGATGCCCGTTGGCCCATTTAAGTAATTAATGATTGTGCTCATTGTTGCTATGTTCGTGTTTGTAGAAACTGGTTTCGCCGCCGTAAAGCTTGGATAGGGCAATTGGATCGAGAACTATGCTCGGAGTGCCAAAGCAGATCATCTGTCTATTCAGGCAGATGACGTTATTGGCATACTTGTAAACGATATTTAAATCGTGGGATATCAGAATAATCGTCATATTTCTCTCGTCGTTTAGTCGTTTTAGCAGATTATATATTGTTTCTTCTCCACCAATGTCTATGCCAGAAGTAGGTTCGTCAAAAAGTAAAACATCTGGATCATCGAGAATAGACCAGACAATTAATATTCTTTGTAATTGCCCACCCGAGAGCCACCCGACTCTTTGACGTAATAAATGCTCTTTGACATAATGCTCGACTTCTCCGGCGTGTGCTTCGTCGGTTACGCCAACGGATATTAAGGTCGCAATAATTTGTTCGGTGCTGGCTCCTTTGAATTTTAAAAACTCTTCAACGGTCAAGGGGAGGTCTTTGTCTATATGAAATTTCTGGGGGACATAATTTATTTTAATATTGTTGGCCCAGTCGATTTTACCAGAGGAGGGGATCAGTCCCAAGAGTGCTCTAAACAAAACTGACTTGCCAGCGCCATTGGGGCCTACTAGGGCTAAAACATCACCTTTTTTTACGAAAAAACTAAGGTCTTTTAGGATCTCATTGCCGTCTAGGACGACTTTTAATTCGTGAACTGATAGAATAGACTCTTGCTCCATTTATATAGATTATAAGCCATTATTTGGAGTATTGGAAGCAATACGTGTGCATAAAGCCTCACATTGACAAATTATCTGCAAAATGATATAATATACCCATGGATAAAATCTCAGTTTATACTACTAAATATCTGGTCATCGCGCTTATTTTGGTTGGCGTGATTTTTGGCGATTCTGCTTTTGCTGCTATCAATTTCGACGAGACTATTAATAAGTCAGAAGGCAATCAAGAGAAACTAGTTTGTAACGTTATCGGTCAATTGGGGCTAGGCTGTCTCAGGACCGGAATGATCACCGGCAATGGTCCGCTGGCTAGCGGTACGACTGTTGGTGGCTCAAATACAAACACGACTCAGAGTTCTAACTCGGTCCAGAATTCTAATACAAGCAACTCAAGTAAGTCCAGCTCCAGTTGGTTTGGTAAATATAATTTATCAGCTAATGTTTATACTGGAACGGTTACCAGAAAAATAAGCAAAGAAGATGTTTCATTGGTTAAAGTTGTCGGAAGTCCGGAAGTTTATGAAATCGTGCGAGGCATGAAGCATTTGGTTCCAAGCGAAGAGGTATTCCTTAACTATGGCTATAAGAAAGAGATGGTAAGGGAGATCCCCCAAGTAGAACTCAATAAATATCCTAGGGTTAGATTAGTTCAGCCAAAGGGTTCAAAGAAGGTTTATTATCTTACTGAAGCAGGGTTCGTTAGATTGGTTCCCGACGCAAAGGTCTATGAATCATACGGAGATAGGAAAGAAGACATATTAGTAATTAGCACTAAGGAATTTAATTTGTATCCGGTAAACCAATACGTCTATCTTGAGAATCCATTGAATAGGGATGTGTTCTCAGTTGATGGTAGCACCAAAAAATATTTGACGCCGATGGCCATAAGGAGAATGGGATTGAAAGAATTCCAAGTTGCTCCCGTTAACCAGTTTGAAATGAGCTTCTATAAGACTGGCGAGCCAATAATTAACTAAGCCTAAAACAAAACAGCCCCAAATCGGGGCTGTTTTGTTTTAGGCAATGATTATATTGTCATCGCCTAGACCGTTGAGGAAGTCTTTGATGGGTAGAATCTTTTTGCCTTCAAGCTGGAGGACTGTTGGGGATATGTAGTTATTTGATGCTCGGATGAGGAGTCTATTTTTCTCTCTGATTATCTTATCGTAGCTAGCAAGCTCAACCATTTCAGCTCTAAAAATATTCAACGTTTTACCGTTTAGGGTTGTCCAGGTACCGGGATTGAGACTCAAAGCTCGAACTTGGTTATAGATGCTTTCGGCTGATTTAGCCCAATCTATCCTACCATGATGTCGATCTAGCATGCCCACGTACGTCGCCTGCCCGTCATTCTGTTTTCTGGGGATAATCTTGCCATTCAGATATTCGGGCAACGTTTCAAGTAACAGATTTGCTCCTATATCGGCTAATTCTTTCTGAGTGTCGTAAAAGTAGCCATCTTTGGATATGACGTACTCAATTTGTTTTAATATCGGGCCATGATCCATCTTCTCATCAATTATCATAATCGAAACTCCGGTGGCGCTATCACCATTAAGAATAGCCGATTGAATGGGAGATGGGCCACGATATTTCGGCAATAGAGATGGGTGAATATTGATAAAGCCATATTTTGGAACTTCGAGATATCTTTTTGGTATGAGCTTACCGTAAGCGACTACAATACATACGTCTGGTTCTAGACCCTTAAATTCTTCAAAAAATCGGTCATCGCTCAGGAGGGTTGGCTGCGAGAACATTAAACCATTTTTTTCGGCGAAAATTTTAACTGGCGGGGGAGTCAACGTGCCTTTCCTACCGGTTGGCTCGTCGGGCGTGGTAACTACCGCTGCAATATTAAAACCAGCTTCAATTAATTTTTTGAGGCTTGGGATGGCGAATTCTGGTGTTCCGAAAAATATTATTTTCATTAATATAAAAACGTATATATCATTTTCTCGAGTACGGGTTGTATTTTCCTTCTGGAAAATCACCCTCTCTCTCGGCTCCAGCCGAGCCTGCGAGGGCCTCTCGAAAATAACATCTACGTTTTTATTTAAATTTCAAACTCGAGCTAGAGAGGTTGTGGCTTCGTGCAACTCGCGCAGGTCCGAGGGCTTGGATTCCGGCAACTGCCGGACCGAGGGCCGAGCGTGTAGACAGCGAGACGCCGCAGGAGCGGCTCGACTATCGGTGCAAAGAAGACATAATCTCTATAGCCTATTTGCGGTCTTTGATGACGAGGCCGTGGAGATGGTCGGTCTCATGTTGGTAGACCCGCGCGAGGAAACCTCGCGCTTTTATTTTCTGTTTTTTACCTTGTTCGTCGACGAATTTAATCATTACTTTCTTGGAGCGTTTTATGGGCGCGAAATATTTTGGGATGGATAGACAACCCTCTTCAAGCTCATCCAATTCTTTTGAATATTCAGTTATCTCGGGATTAAAATATACTTCTGGCACATCGTGTTCTTTAGCCAGATATGGGGCTATGACAAATATGGCCAGATCCTTGCCGATTTGGTTGGCTGCTAATCCGACGCCTTCGTTCTTGAGCATGGAAACTTTCATATCGGAAATGAGCGTCGTATAGGCGCCATTTTTTATATCTTCAGGATCGATCTTCTCGAGAATCTTTCTGAGTATTTTTTCTGGAATTTTGGTTATTTCAGCCATAACCACATTGTCTTAAATTTAAATCGGTTAGTCAATGAATGGAGATTGAATAGACAAAAAAGGCCCGCAGGATGCGGGCAGGAGATGAAGTTACTTACTAGCCAGTGTGTAGCTTGCTTGGCGAATAGTTTGGTCAAGGTTGTTAGAACTATTACGATGAACCTCTGTTTGTTCGTGAACAGCGGCGGCCAAAGTAAGAATAGCTTGGGCGATAGCTAGATTTGAGGTAATCTGGGCTTGCTTATCAGGAGGAATGGATGGATCGTCAATTTGAAGCAATGTGCCGATGATCTCTCTTGTTGTTTTTTCGTGGGAAAAATAAGTCTCTGCCATGGGCACTCCTCAGGTAAGCTTCGAATATATTAACGATTATTTACCTAAAAGTCAAGATGTGCGTGAATAAAATAAAGGCCCGCAGGATGCGGGCTAAGATAGCTGCTCGTACATGGATACCAGATATTAGCGGAACGATTTGAGACCGATTGTCCCGCCAACTTCTTTGACGGCTTGGGCTACGTCTTCGAGATTCCCGAGCTTTTCGACGATGTCGGTGCCTCGGTGGTCGATGACAGTCGCCACGAGGACAAGAGCTCTGGCTACGGCCAAGTTAGAAGTAGTGATAGCAGAGGCATCAATGTTTGTCCGGCCCAAGAACTTTTGGGCCTTTTCAATAGCTTTCATCGTAGCATCGAACTCGTTGGATAGGATTTGTTCTGATGTCCCGATCTCATCTGGTTTACTCATCTGAACCTCCTTGCCTAGATAATAACGTATAAGTTGTTAATTGTCAAACGGTAATTCATAGCTGTCTTTTAGTTCGGCTTGAGCAGTTAGAAGATCCTAGCGGGGTCGACGTCGATGTTCCAACCGGAGGGAACATATTTAAGAAATTCACGTAAATTACTAACGCTAGGTTCGATTTTTAGAATCATATTATAATAGTAATAGTTATTCTCTCTACTAAGAAATGTAGTCGAAGAATCATTCAATATTATTTTATCTTCTAGCTTCAATTGCATTCTAGCCATTCTTAACTTTTCGCTAGCAACTCTAGCGGCTAGATAGGCTTTTTGCTTGTTTAGATGACGATATGATAGCTTTATTATCTTCGCGTAGGGCGGATAGAGGAACATTTTTCTCATCCGCAGCTCGTTTTTAAGGAAATCCTCAATTTTATCGTTGGCAACGTAATTAAGAATGCTGGAATTTGGGTTATATGTTTGGATGATCAACCTCTTCGGCTCGAAGTCAAATATCTTTTGGATTTGATTGTTTAGCCGCTCCTCGATTTGGAAATCCACGAATGCAGTTAGGGCGTCGATGTTTATAATCCCGACTAGATCAAAATTATATTTAAAACGATGGCTATATATCATCTGAGTGGATATTATTACAGCCGGGCCGGGTTTATTCAGGGTTTCTATGGCTTCGTTTTCTTCTAAGTCGTTCTTAATAACATCGGAATCAAGTATAAGCGCTGGCGCTTTTTTCATCTGGCCGTATTCAATAAAACGCATGATTGTCTCAAATATTTTTTGACTGCCTGGTGATCCAGATGGTTTTAGTTTGCCGCTATTACAGTTGGCGCAATGATCTGGTACTTGTCGAGATTGGGTGCAATGATGACAAACTAAGACTAGGTTGACTGTCTTGTGGACGCGCATGGGGATTTCGCAGTTTGAACACACGACCGAAGCTCCACAATTTTGACATATTAATGTTCCAGAGTAGCCGAGTCGTGGAGAGAGGATGAGAGTTTTTTTGTCGTTATTGACGCAATCGATCATGGCAGCCTTAAGTTTCTGGCTAAATATGGAAAAATTATCATCCTTGAATTCTTGAATTATGTCCACCATCTCTATGCTCAGCTTCGGATGCGATTTTCGATTTATGAAATTCGATTTAGCCTCGACGGTATTGAGGTAATCATTAACTCCGAGAGTTTGATTGGCTAATATGAGCTCAGCATTGTTGAGGCGAGCGACTTCTTCGGCGAGATTGGCGGCGTTATATTTGGGTGTCATGTCTGACTTGTACATCTCGTTGTTTGAGTCTTCGACAATTAATAAGCCAAGATTTTTGAATTGACTGAATAGGATAGATCGTGTGCCAATTATGATTTTGATCTCACCGGATTCTAGTCCATTCGAAATATCAAAATGGCTTTTGTTTGAAAGTGAAGAATTTACAATGGCAGTCTTTTCGACCGAAAAGGCTGCCATTGTCTTAATCTCTTCGGCCAAATAGGTGGCTATGGTTTTATCGGAAACAAGAATCGCAACTTGCCTTCCTTTCTCCAGTGTAGACTTAATGTGCGATTTAAGATTAATCAGAAAAGATTTAGCCTCAGTTAAAATGATTGTTGGCTTAATTTCCGCTAAGTTATGCGGCAGATTATTAAGATTGGCGAGCGAATCATTTCGAGCATACTTCTTCTTGAATGCAAAAGGTGGAATGACAGATTTAACGGAGAGGCCCAGAGGTGCGTAATAAAATCTGGCGATCCAAGAGGCAATTTTTAATTGGTATTCGGATATTTGAGGCGTTTCAGATAGGATTTTGGATATTTGCTTGAGCTGATAGCCAGTTTTCTTTAAGGATATTTTTATTTGATCAACTGAATCAGAAGATATCACTATGGCAGTAACTTTTCGACTACCTAGGGGAATTTCTACTAATGCTCCGCGAGATAAATTTTCATGACAAAAATAGCTTAATATTTGCGGAGCATTTACTGGCAAACTTGTTAGGGGTATGACTTCGAGTATGTACATAGCGTGATCTGCTAGAATGCAGTCATGATTTTTTGAGACTTTGACAGACGACGGAATAAGTATACAATAAATGCCAGATCATTGAAAGGTGAGTTTACCAATGGACATAAGGTTTATCCTTCCTTTTGACACCACCATCGCTTCGGTGATAGCAACTCATGTTTGGCGATTTGGAGAAGATCCTAACGAGGTTTTCTCTGTTATGGATAATTTTGAGCCCGATGTCGTCCTCAAAGTTGGCGAAAATGAGCTATCATTTCTGCTAGCGAAAGGTCCCATTAAAATAAACACCGTCAATCATACATATGATGTTTGGCTAGCAGGACTAAATCAAGACAAGAGAAAGAAGCTTTTCATAACTAATGATGAGTTGCTAGCGATACTCGAAGAAGATCCAGAAAACTGGGAGATAGAAAAGAGTCCATTACCAGGGATGTCACAAGTCACCCTCCATTAAAGCCCCACCTAGGGGTTTTTATATTTGTTTTAAGGCTAGAATTAGATATAATAAGTATATGGATAAGAACCCAGAAATAAGGGTTAGAATGGCGCCGTCACCAACGGGCTATTTGCATATTGGTAGTGCCAGAACCACCCTCTTTAATTGGCTATACGCTCGTAGCCTGGGAGGTATTTTTGTATTGAGGATAGAAGACACTGACGCCGAAAGATCAAAGAAAGAGTTTGAAGATGATATTATCGGTGGTCTCAAGTGGTTAGGTCTCGATTGGGACGAATTTTATCGCCAGACCGAACGCACGGATATATATGAGAAATCGTTGAGGAAATTACTCGATTCTGGTAAGGCATTCTGGTGCTATCATAGCCAAGAAGAGCTCGAGGCGGAAAAAAAATCGCAAATCGAAAAAGGTGATCCTCAGAGGCACGTGTGCGAGCACAAAAAGTCGAGTACGGGAAACGGCGCGCTTGGCAAAGGGATTATTAGACTTGCAGTGGATGAGAATTCAATCAGGAAGATTAATTTTGAAGATGAGATCAGAGGGAGCATAGCTCAAGAGGAGCGACTACTCGGAGACTTTAGCATAGCTAAAGACTTAAAAAATCCTCTATACAATTTTGCGGTAGTAGTTGATGATGTCGACATGAAGATATCCCATGTCATAAGAGGCGAAGATCATATATCTAACACATTTAAGCAGATACTAATTTATGAAGCGTTAGAAGAAAATGTTCCTAAATTCGCACATTTACCGCTAATCTTGGGCACGGATAGATCGAAGATGTCAAAACGTAACAGTAACACTGCACTGGATGAATATAAAAAAGATTATTTGCCCGAAGCTATCATGAACTTCATCGCTTTTTTGGGCTATACATACAGCAAAGAGATTATGAGCATGGATGAAATGTTGAAAGAGTTCGATCTTAAAAAGATTCATAAATCTGGCGCTGTTTGGAATGTTGAAAAGCTTGATTGGATAAACGCCCAGTACGTCAGACAAATGGAGCCCGAAAAGTTCAAAGAGATTGTTGGTATAAAAGAGATGCCTTTAGCGGCAGTGCCATTCGTCACAGAGAGGCTAGATAAACTAACGGACGTCATTAATTATAGTTATTTTTGGGAGACGCCAGTCTACAATAAAGATTTATTAAAATGGAAAAAGGCTACACTGGAAGAATCAATTGAGGCATTAAGAAAAGTCAGAGACATTATCGATCATCAAGAATTCACAGACAAAGAAGCGCTAAGGCTGGGGCTAGATGATCTAGCCAAAATATCAGGGGGAGACAGGGGCCTTATCTATTGGCCGCTCAGAGCAGCTCTAAGCGGGAAAGAAAAATCTCCAGATCCGATCGAGATAGCCTTTGTGCTCGGCAAAGAAGAATCATTAAAGAGAATAGACGAGGCAACAAAAATCCTGCCCTAGGACAGGATTAGCGCCGAGAAAAGTATTCCCACGATTCCGATTATTATGTTAGCGAGAGTATTCGTAAAGACTGACGGCCAAAAACC
Source organism: Candidatus Yanofskybacteria bacterium (assembly GCA_003514055.1). Lineage (NCBI taxonomy): Bacteria > Candidatus Yanofskyibacteriota > Candidatus Yanofskyibacteriota bacterium. Next base: position 24,264 of record DOSG01000008.1, read on the forward strand.
TTTTTGCATAAAGACGACAGCATAGAGAATGTTTACGGTTACGTGGCCGAAGGTGCTTATCCAAGTCCTGTGGCCAAGACTGAAGAGCACAGCCGTAATGGCCAGAATGAGCCAGATAAAATCATTCTCAGTTGAAAAAAACTTATCAACTCTGAGGGCCTTGATAACTCGAGATTCCCTGCGTTGATAGATCCAAGTGGCTATTTTAGCGGGAGCCAATCTATGCAGAGATCCTTCTATTATTGCCGGTACTATAGACAGGAGAATGTAGGCCGCCATACCTGCACAAATCATTAATGCTGGATGGTGATGATGACTTGGCCTGAGAGGGTGATAGGCTATACGTGGTAAAACTGAAGTGGCTAGTATAATCAGTGTGCCATACATTGCAATGTCATAATTCATCTGCATGCGATTCAAGATCGAGCGCACGGTGTTCATGGGAATTCCCTTGTTAAGGATCTAATATAATTAAACTTTTAATAAATGACGCTGTCAAAGAACAAAAAGTGGAAAAGTGACTGTCTGCTATTTTTGCTATTAGCCGTCTTTATTCTTTTGCCATCGATTGTTTTGGCTCAGACGGAGCAGGAAAGAATAGAAGAACTAAAAGCTCAGATTATTCAGCTTGAAGCCGAAGCGGCAAAATTTAGAACTAATATCGCTAGCGAGAAAGCTGAAGCGGCATCACTTCAGGTCGAAATAAACTCACTTAAAAGCCAAATCTCCAGAATAGAGACGCAGATATTGTTGACCAGTAAAAAAATAGATAAAACAAAGATAGAGATGGAAGATACTCAGACTACTATTTTTGATACCCAGAAGAGTATTGACTACAGAAAGGAAACTATAGGCGAGCTTTTAATGTCTATAAATAAGTACGATGCAGAGCCATTGGTAATATCTTTGATAAAGAACCAAAATCTATCCGATTTTTTGAGACAAGAACAGTATGCCAGAAATATTAATTTGAATTTATTAAATATGGTTGCGGAGCTCAAAACCGAAAAGAGCTCCTTAGAACAACAGGTTAACGATCTCGAGGGTAAGAAGGAAGACCTTGAAGCATATAATCGCGAGCAGGCTGCCCAGAGAAACTCTCTTGGTCAGGCTACGAGCGTGAAAAACACTCTTCTCAAAGAAACCAAGGGCCAGGAAGCTCTTTATCAAAAAATGCTCAAAGAAGCCGAGAATAAAAAAATGCTTTTTTTCACTGAGCTAAGAGAACTTGAGACAAAAATTATCCAAGGAGGCTTGTATATAGTTCACGTGACAGCCGAGAAGTTGCCGAAGAAGGGGACCAAGCTTTTTTCTTGGCCCGAAGGAATAAAAAGAATAACTCAGGGTTATGGTATGACGACTTATGCCAAAAGAGGAGCATACGGCGGATCACCGCATAACGGCGTAGACATGGCCAATGGCATGGGCTCCGAGATTAAGGCCATAGGGGACGGAGAGATAATCGCTAACGGTAAAAATGATGGTTGGGGCAATTGGGTAGCCATAAAACATCCTGGTCAGTACAACTTAGTTAGCGTCTACGCCCATATGAGCTCCCTCTCGTTCTTGAGAGTTGGTACGGCCGTTAAGCTTGGTCAAGTTATTGGGTACGAGGGCTCGACTGGAAATTCATCCGGATCGCATTTACACCTCAGCATTTATAAAGACTTCTTTACTTACGTGAAGGATAAAAATGGACAGCTCTATTTTAACTATTTCGATGGCTCAATTAATCCCCTGGACTATTTATAGTATCTATGTTATAATAGTTTTGCAATGAAATACGCATTAATGTCCCAATTTAATATCAGCCACGTCGCAAAGCCATACGGGCCTGATTTTTGCTGGGACATTTTATGTAATTACATCTAAACTCAAACGTATTTGATTATATAAACTGCTCCGGCATTCTGCCGGAGCAGTTTTCGTTCTTTGACAAGGAGCAGTTATGGAATCACAGCCAAGTAGGCCAATCTTTATCGTGGGGCACAAAACCATACTGAGGCCAATTGAACTATCGGATGTCCCCCAATTACTAGTATGGGCCAATGATCCGGAGATAAGGCAATTCATAGCTAGATACAGACCAGTTTCTGAGAAATATGAGAAGGAGTGGGTAGAGAAAAGCGCAACAGACGAAACTAAGATTGTATTTATGATAGAAGAAAAGACGAGCCGAAAGGCAATCGGTGTTATGGGGTTGCATAGAATTAATTGGAAAGACAGATCGTGTACCACGGGAGCTTATATTGGCCAGAAAGATCTCTGGGGTAAGGGCTATGGAACCGATGCCAAAATGTTTCTACTCGATTATGCTTTTAATACTCTAAATCTTCGTCGAATTGAATCGGCGGCGTACGAATATAATAAAAGAAGTATTCACTACAGTCTCCATTGCGGATATAAAATCGAAGGGCGAAAGCGAAAAGCTAAATTCAGTAATGGCAGGTATTGGGATGATGTGCTTCTTGCGCTATTCAAAAAAGAGTGGCTGCCAATCTGGAAGAGATACAAGAAGACCGGGAAGATAAAATAAGCCGGCGTTGACCATAGACAATGTTGACTAGTGTCGTAAAAGTGGTATCCTTGTGCTTAGTTCGTTTCTTGAGGAGATGCCATGATTATTGGAGCAGCCGATCTTTTAGAAAAATTCGGTTCACCTTTGGCCGTAGCCGAGGCTTTGATTTTGGGCCAACTGACCTCCTATGAACAAGATTATGTTTCGGAACTAGTGGGCAAGATCATCATGGATGCGGCTAAATTCAGAGTGGAGAAATCTCTAGCTGCCAATAATATCACCCTTAAGCCCGACAAAGTTCTTACGAAGACTTGATCCAAATAGATGGATTTAATATACAAATACTCGCCGACTAATGTCGGCTTTTAGTTTGCTCTGGTCAATTGATCGTAATTATGTTTTAATATTGTTAATGAAAGAAGTATACCTAGACAATGCGGCGGCTACTCCTGTTGATTCGAGAGTGCTGAGAAAGATGATACCCTACATGAAAAACGAATATGGCAATCCGTCCTCTTTGCATTTTAAAGGTCTCGAGGCCAAACGTGCAGTTATTGTAGCTCGGGAGAAGATATCAAAAATAATTGGGGGATCACCTTTTGAAATTATATTCACATCCTCTGGCACGGAGTCGGCCAATCTGGCCATATTTGGAGTAGCTGAACAATACAAGAATATCGGCAAGCACATCATAGTATCGAGCATTGAGCATGCAGCTGTTTTCGAATCGGTGAAGAAATTACAGAAGTTAGGATTCAAAATAACTTTCTTAAAAGTAGACGCCAAAGGGTACGTGGACTTAGATGAACTAAAAAAATCATTGAGAAGAGATACAATTTTAGTATCTATCATATACGCTAATAATGAAATTGGCACAATTCAAAAGATTAGCCAGATATCGAAGATTATAAAAACATATAGAAACAATAATAACCTTCCTATCCTACATATAGACGCCTGCCAAGCTCCGTGCTTGCTAAGTATGAATGCTGGTTCATTAGGCGCTGATCTCTTAACTCTTAATAGCGCCAAAGTTTATGGCCCAAAGGGCGTGGGATTACTTTTTAAAAATAAAAGGATTACTATATCCCCCACGATTTTAGGCGGGGGACAGGAGCGTGGCTTAAGGTCTGGAACCGAAAATGTCGCAGGTATAATCGGCTTCACTGAGGCGCTTGGCATATCGGATAAGATGAGGGCGAGTGAGACCAAGAGACTGTCTGCGATAAAGAAATATGCCATTCAAAAAATTTATGGTAAATATCCAGAAGCTATATTTAATGGCGATACGGAGAATGGATTGGCAAGTATTATCAATGTATCAATTCCTAGTAAGGTTGCCGAACGAATGGTTTTAGACTTGAGCATCAAGGGCGTGTGCATATCTTCTGGCTCTGCTTGTATCCAGGCAGATTCTGAGAAGCCTTCGCGCGTATTGTCTGCTATCGGACTCACTAGAGAGCGAGCATTAGCGAGTATTAGGATATCTATGGGTAGAGAGACGACAAAGAAAGATATCGATTATTTGATGAAATATTTATAAAGGTAAAGGTATTCGTAGGCGAGACAGATAATGGGGATAGGGTTTATCAATGTTTGTGTATTGACAGTTCCTAGACATGTTGCAAAATAATATTGGGCTGGGGGAGTGGCCTAAGATTTCTGATAATGCTTTTTTGGTCTCAAGGAACGCCATCTAAATTTGGAACCTAAAGATAGCCATTGTTAGTAAGTCTTTTCTAATTAAATATTAAAAAAGTAAAAATAATTGTATAATTAAAAAAAGTTCATAATGAACTAAATTTGAACTCTAAAAGCCTTGAGAATGCATCCTAGGCGTTCGACGAATACCTAGATAGCACCTTGGGCCTCAAAAATGGGTATAAATGACTTAATAGTAGGGATAAAGGCGATAGGGGCATTGATGCTTGAGATATTTCTGACTGTCATATCGGTCATGGCCGGCATCGCCAAGGTCGTATTGGATCTAATTAGGTAGTTAGCCATTCCCGGGTTTCAAGGCAATACAGAGTCGCATAACCCACATTGTGCGACGTATCGTGTGCTTCGAATTGGCACTCCCCTCACGATTTTTATCATTTAAGTAAAAAACTTATTTAGTAATTATTTTTATATTCCTCTCCTGCCCTGGGGTAGCTCTCTCTATATATTCCTCTACGTGTATCGGTAAAAATGAATTTTATACTTTTCTCTTCTTAGCTGCCTCTTGGCAGTTTTTCTGTTTAAATAGGCCGACGATCTAATTTTATCCCCCATTAGGGGACTGGCCCTCAAATTGCTCCATTTTATGTAATTGGTTAGAATAGATTCATGCCTAAACTAATATTTGATATTGAAACGGTCGGAGTTGAGTTCGAATCGCTAGATGATAAATCGAAAGAGTTCCTACTCGCCTACGCTGAATCTCCAGAGGAGATTGATGACGTGAAAAATGGTATGGGATTTTCCCCTTTGACCGGTAGTATAGTCGCAATCGGAATTCTTAACCCCGACACAGAGAAAGGCGCCGTATATTTTCGAACAGAAGGAGAGAAGATGGATATAGTAGAAGAAGACGGCGTTCATTATGTCCCCTGTCTCAATGAAAAAGAGATATTGAAAAAGTTTTGGGACTTAGCAACTCATTATGATTTATTTGTTTCATTCAATGGCCACTCTTTTGATGTGCCGTTTATAATGATCAGGTCCGCGATACTCAAAATCAAGCCGACGATTAACCTAATGCATAACCGGTACGCCAAACAGCCTCACTTCGACCTACTGGACGTATTATCTAATTTCGGCGCTGCTAGATGGAGAAAGAATTTACATATGTGGTGCCAAGGATTTGGGATCGAGAGTCCCAAGGCTGAAGGCGTTAGTGGAGATGACGTAGCCGGCTTATTTAAAAGCAAGGAATATCTAAAGATTGCAAAATACTGTTACGGAGATATTGTGGCCACTGGTAAGCTTTATGAGCACTGGAATAAGTATATTAATGTAAGGTAGGCCTACCCCCCCCAATTAATTGGATGATAAAATAAAACGGCTGAAAGCCGTTTTATGGTGCTTAAGACATGCCTCGTAATTCTTCAGCAATATCTAGGGTGATAAATTCACAGCAACCGTATCGGCAGAAATTTTTTGGGCGGTTGACGAATTTGCCATCGGGAAAACCATGCGGGCATTGAATATCGACATTTAGCCAACATTCTTTTCTGGCGGCATCTTCGAGAGCGTCCTGGACGGCCTGAGCAGATCGCAGGAGTTGCATCGGAGTTGGACCACGAACGATTTCTGACATGATTTGATTCCTTGGCTTCGGAGCTATTGAGATAATACCACGCAAGCTGTTGCCAGTCCAGTCCAAAATAATAGCTCCCATGTGCGAGGGCTATTATTTTAGTTGCCGTTATTCTTCCTTTCGGCGCGAATGCGATCAATATCGGTGAGATATTTTTTCCTGAGTCTTATGCTCTGAGGAGTTATCTCTAGATATTCATCTTCGGACATAACTTCCAAGCCACGCTCAAGAGAGATTGTTAGCGGAGGAATCAGGATAATATTTTCATCAGAACCAGAGGCGCGCATATTGGTAAGTTTCTTGCCCTTAATCGGGTTTACGTTTAAGTCGTTGCCTTTGGCCGTATTGCCTATGACCATACCCTCGTATACTTGAGTATTGGGATCAATGTACAGGGTTCCCCTTTCTTGCAAATTGTACAACGAAAAGCCGAGAGCCTTGCCAGTCTCAGCTGAAACCATCGAGCCAGTTTCCTTTTTCTTTATATCTCCAACATGAGGTCTAAAACCAATAAACCTGCTGGATAGGATGCCTTCGCCTCTAGTATCGATTATAAACTCATTTCTGAAGCCCAAGAGGCCTCTGGTGGGTACTTCAAAGGTTAGTCTGGTCTCGCCATGATGTTGCTGCATAGCGGTCATTATGCCCGATCTTTTGCCTAGTTTTTGGATTACGACTCCAGCCAGTAGGTCTGGTACATCGATTATTGCCTCTTCGTATGGCTCGTGTTTAACGCCATCCACGTCTTTGGTAATAACTTGAGGCTGAGACACCTGAAGTTCGTAGCCCTCTCTTCTCATGTTCTCAAGTAGAATGGCAATGTGCAATTCTCCCCTACCGTATACTTTATAAAATTCATTAGAATTAAAATCTATTTTTAATCCAATGTTTACTTCTAGCTCTTTCTCTAATCTTTCTCTAATCTGACGAGTGGTAACAAATTTTCCTTCGCGACCGGCGAATGGCGAGTCGTTAACTAAGAAGTTCAGACTAATGGTTGGCTCGTCAACGTTGATTGATGGCAATAATTCTTGGTCCGGAGAGTCGCATAATGTCTCGCCTATGTATATATCTGGCAAACCGGCGACCATGACAATATCCCCTGCTTCGGCCTGCTCGACTTCTTTTCTTTTCATGCCATCAAAAGTAAAGAGTTTGGTTATCTTGCCACTAGTAGTGATACCATTAGGCTGCTTAACAAAAACCGTACTTCCAGTCTTTATGACGCCTTCGTATATCCTGCCTATGCCTAATCTGCCTAAGAAATTATCATAGGCTAGATTAAACGGCTGCAATCTCAATGGTAGCGATGTGTCAGCCTTAGCCGCCGGAACGTCTAATAGGATAGTATCCAGAAGCGGAGTTAAATCGACAGATTCATGATGAAGTTCGTTCTTAGCGATACCATCGCGACCAATGGCATAAACAGTCTTGAAGTCTAATTGCTCGTCGTTGGCACCAAGATCCATAAATAATTCAAGGACATCTTCGTTGGCTTGCTTGGGATCAGCCGCTGGTTTATCTATTTTATTAATAACTACAATCGGCTTGAGTCCTAGCTCAAGCGACTTTTTTAAAACAAATTTAGTCTGTGGCATCGGACCTTCTTGGGCATCCACGACTAGCAAAACCGTGTCGATTGACCTTAGCACGCGCTCGACTTCAGAGCTAAAATCAGCGTGGCCTGGAGTATCAACGATATTTATCTTGGTCCCTTTGTAAAATAAAGATGCATTTTTTGAATAAATGGTTATGCCTCTTTCTCTTTCTAGGTCATTCGAGTCCATGCTAAAACCTTCTTCAACCATGCCTGTCTGCTTCATTAGGGCATCGGTCAGAGCAGTTTTGCCATGATCCACGTGAGCTATAATTGCGATATTGCGTATTTCCATAAATTACTTGAGATTGTGTCTTATTTCCTACCCCTTCTTATAGGTGGAAGGCTTAGGTGTGGACTTCGAGAGGCCCGCGCAGAGCCGACTGGGCTCGAGCGAGAGGGTGATTTCTCAGTAGAGAGATACAGCCCGTACTCGAGAAGTGCACACCTAAGCCTAGCACACAAGCAATATATTCTATACCATTTTTAATTAAATGTAAAGAAAGGCCGGCTATTAGCCGGCTGGAGGGGTCATTTTCGCAGAAGATTTGAGTCCGGTGCCCGCACACTGGGGACATTCTACATGTACATATTGCCATTCATTGGAGTCGTGACCATAGAAATCCTGCTTTTGAGTTTTCCCGTTGCCGAAGCAGTTAGTGCAAAAATCAGAATGTTGAGGTAATTTGGCTTTAATACTCTCTAGTACGGCGAGCTGGTGTTCGGCACCATGAATTGTCAGCCTAGCCTCTCTAATTTTCTCTCTTAATTCTGCTTCAAGATTCGCAATAAGCGTGAGCTGGGAATTCGGGGACACTTCTAGGTTGGGCATAGTAGTATCCTTCTGATAGGAACTAGCCTCAATATATACTCGTTAATAGCTGGCGGCAAGGGCAAAGAAAAACCGGCTATTTGCCGGTAACTGGGCGACTAGTATTTTTTAATTCCGTTATCGTAGTCAGGTCGAGTCCCCATAGAACGCCCTGGATGAAGGCGATCCAGCGTTGGGCTTTCTCCGTTCTTCCCTGAGCAATATACTTGGGTAGCTTGTCTAGCATTCTACGACAATGGGCAAGTTTAGCCTCTCTACTCACATTCGTTGCCGATCTATCGCAACTTCTAGAGACTACGCCCATTTGATCGAAAATTCCTTTGTATAAAGCAGTCATTTCGAATAGTTTATTTGCGTCCATTCGCATCCTCCACGATGAATCCAACCCTAATATATACCTACTGACAATTGCCAGCAAGAGAGTAGCCCGCGGCCACAGCTTCGGCCTCGGTATTGAACCAGACCTTGTTCTCTTCTTTGATTCGCTTGGCACCCGAGCACCAAGTAAAATGATAGAGCTTTGAAGATGCGCTTTTAGATACAACCACCCTCAAATCAACGGCCTTCTTGGCCGTTGTGGCCGGTAGCGGCTTATCTGAACCATTCTGTGCAGCTTGATATATATTGGCACCCATTCCAGCCTTGAGAGTCGAGGAGCCGAATAGTCCAATCTTGCCCATATTGAAGCTGATTATGGCGACGAAGGCGAAACAACAGCCTAGAAATATGTCATATTGATACCGTTTGACTAAGTCTATAAATTTTGTTAACATAGTTGAGCTAGTTTATATACTATTAATATAATCCATGGCACATACAAAAGCTATAGGCTCTACGCAGTTAGGTAGAGACTCACAACCAAAATATCGAGGAATCAAACTTTATGCCGGCGAAAAAGCTAAGAATGGCAGTATTTTAGTCAGGCAAGTTGGCAATAAGATCTTGGCTGGCGAAGGAGTTCGAGCTGGATCTGATTATACTCTATATTCCGTAAAAGAAGGCGTGGTCAAGTTCACCACTACAAAGAAGAAATGCTTCGATGGTTCTAAGAGAGAGGCAAAAGTGATTCACGTAGTCTAGACCTAGGGAAGTAAAAAGCGCAGATATAAATTTTTCGAGTACGGGCTGTATTTCTTGCTAGAAATCACCCTCTCTCTCGCGCCAGTCGCGCTCCGAGAGTCTCTCAAAACTTATATCTGCGCTTTTTTAATTTCTTGATCTTACTCGGCTTTGACGATCACCTTGAGCTCTGTCTTGATGTCTTTCATAAGCTCTACCGGGACTATGTACTCTCCAACTTTCTTAATCTTGTCTTCGAGTGTGATCATGTCTTCCTCTAATTCGATTCGAGTAGCTACTTTCACGGCCTCGACAATATCTATTTTATCTATACCGTCGAATAGAGTTCCGCCGTCATTAGCTTTTCTAACGATTTCGGTGACGAGCGTTTTCATTTGCTCTGCGACGCCTTCGGCATTTTTTCTCTCAATCTCGACCATGATGGTCGCCTTCTTCCGTAGATTCTCTATCTCCTTAGCTGTGCCACTAGTGGCCGGTTTAGCCCATTTTTTCGGAAACAGGAAGTTCTTAGCATAGCCATCGGCAACATTCTTGACGTCACCAATCAGGCCGTAGCCTTTTATATTTTCTAATAGTATTACTTTAATCATAGTTATTATATTTTACACAATTTAAGCCCTAAGTCAATCAATATTTTGCTTGACTGCCTTCGTGGGTCGTCGTAGCATTAATTTAGTACATTTCGGGAGGAGAAACGTGATGGACCCTGAGAAAAAAGATTGGTGGGGAGTTACCATACGTAAAGCTAGTAATGGATTCGTTATTATAGATAATGAAGGCAATGAGAGCGTAGTCCAAGAAGAAGATGACGACGAATTGATCGCCGGGGAAAAGCTTCTCTGGGAAATAATCGAGTTCTTTGGCCTCCAAGGCGACAGATATAGTAAAGATCGCGTTGCGATAATCCGTAAAATCGGAGATAAATATACTCCAAGTCCAGAAGATAAAATAGAAGAGATCACCTATCAAAGAATAATAAAATAAAGCCCCGTCTCGGGGCTATTTATTTACTAGAGAATGCTCTGAATGATTCCATGCTCGTCTTTATTTACCACGTGCCCATCTTCGAAATATGCGGCATGGCCGGCTCTATTAAAGGCCATCTCGCCATCGTCGTAATGTATGCGTCCACACTTGGTGCACGGATAGAATGTCGCCATAGAGTGGCAACTGACCTGAAGATTGATTGGATTTGACTGATCTAGGGATCCGTCGCAATCTGACATGTTACAGTTCATGCTTCTTCTCCCAAAGAACCGCTTGGGTATACTACCACCACCTATAAATTCGTCAATAAAAAGGCCGAGCGTTAGCTCGGCTGATTCGGGATTAGTCGGTATCGTTCACGAACCACTCGTCATGCTCGCGGATTGGGCAGACGGGAATGTTGGGATTAGCCTTGTGCTTGGTAACAAGTTCCATTGCGGACACTTTTCGAATAATTTCCGCTTCATTGTTAGAGATCATTTCGTTATCTAACCACAAGTTAATTTCAAATTCTCTGTCTTGGAGACCAAGACTCCAAAACTCAGGCTCAAGAACTTCGACGATTTTATCTACTTCTTCGACCTGATCGTAAGTCAGGCCAAGTTCGTCTTCGTCATATTGGGGCTCGCCACCCCAGAGATCTGCCGATGGCTTAGCTTCCAGAATCGCATCGGCTGCTGGAGGCATTTCGCCTTTAAATGATGTCGGTGCGCATTCGAAAGCTAGCCATTCGAACAATTGGCGAACTTCGCTCTTATGCAGATCAGCGATTGGCGACAAATCAACAGCTCCGTCGCCGCGCTTATTGAAATAGCGCAGGATAAAATCTTCGTCTCTGTTGCCGGTGCCAACAATCAATCCACCAACACGCTTGGCCACGTAATCGAGTACCGGCGCTCGTAAGCAAGAGAAAAAGCTACCTCGATCGATCATGTCTTGCTTGGGTAGTTGAGCCCAGCCGAGACGACCAAGCCGGTAGCCATATAATCCGTGATCAGCCCAATCCAAAATATTGTCAGCTGCGTCAGTCAGTGGTATGGAGATAAATTTCAAGCGATAAGTACTGGTAAATTCCTGAGCCCTATCGAAGCTCCACTTACTTGAATGGCATGACATATTCACAGTTACGACCTCGATATTGTTATATAGGCAGATTAGTGCCACTAACGCCGAATCAATACCACCTGAAAGACCTATAACTGCCACAGGCTCATGGTCTGGCTTGATAGTCAATTTCTCGCGTAACCATTGACCGATATGCTCAATAATCGCTTTCGGATCTTTAACCTTCACGGCTCCCTCCTTGGGAAATAGCTGGCCATATAATACAATAATTCCCCATTCTCGGCAATAAGTAAATTTAGTAAAAGAAAACCGGCTAAGAGCCGGTATAAAGAATATGTTATTAAATCGTCTATTTAAAAGCGTCCGATACATCTACCACGAATGCAATAACTATAAGGACTACCCAAATAAAGACCGCTAGCAAGTTACCATGAAGAAAATACATGCCAATGCAAGCAACTACGGTTCTTGGAATAAAGAAAGTAATAACTCCAATGAATACCAATCCGAGAAAACTCAGCAGTTCCATGGCACTCTCCTCAAAGAACTTGAGGATAGTATGTGGTAAACGTGGCGTATTGTCAATTGTATTAATCGCTCTCCTACTCTGCTAGAATTGGGGCATGGCAGAACCACTAGCCGTCAGGATTAGGCCAAAAAATCTAAATGAATATATCGGTCAGAGCCACTTGGTTGGGCCAGATAAGCCAATCCGCGTAGCCATTGAAAAAGGCCACAAGTTTTCGTTTATTCTCTGGGGCCCGCCGGGATCAGGCAAGACTACGCTTGCAAAAATATACGCCCAAGCCATTGATGGCCAACTTTTTGAATTATCGGCTGTGTCCGCGGGTAAGGATGACATTAGGGAAATAGTTAAGATCCGCGGTATGCGACCCAAGATCTTGTTCTTAGATGAAATTCATCGTTTCAATAAGGCCCAGCAGGATTATCTCTTACCTTTTGTTGAAAATGGCGATATTACTTTAATTGGCGCGACTACTGAAAACCCAAGTTTCGAGATTATATCTCCCCTACTCTCTCGTTGCCAAGTTTTTGTGATGAGCGAATATACATCCGACGAGATGAAAGCTATCATCAAACGCGCTAAGGTTAAAATCGACGCCAAGTCAGCCGACTGGCTAATTAATATGGCTAACGGTGATGCTAGGCAAGCTATCGGCTTGCTGGACTCAGCCCAGAGGCTATATGGTAAAATTTCGCTTAAAACCCTTGGCGATGCTCTACAGTCTAAGTTTCTACGCTATGATAAGAAAGGCGAAGAGCATCACAACCTAATTAGCGCTTATATAAAAGGCATGCGCGCTAGTCAGCCAGACGCCGCACTCTATTATCTGGCCAGAATGATCGATTGTGGCGAAGATCCGAAATTTATTGCCCGAAGGATGATTATTTTTGCCAGTGAAGATATCGGCAACTCTCAACCAACGGCAATCGTTGTAGCTAACGACGCCTTTCGCGCAGTAGAAGTCGTAGGCTTGCCAGAAGCTCAAATTAATTTGGCTTCGGCCACGGTTTATCTAGCCAAGGCTAATAAAGATCGCAGTTCATACAATGCTTTTTTGGCCGCGATGGAAGATGTCAAAAAACATGGCAACTTGCCTATTCCACTTAAGATCCGAAATGCTCCGACTAAATTAATGAAGGAGCTTAATTACGGCAAAGGCTACGAAAAATACACTCGCGACGATTTTCTTCCGGCGGAGTTAAAAGGTAAGAAATATCTCAAGTAGCATATAACGTATATGCGGGGCGTCTTTCCATTGACAGTGCCGTAGATATGTCGTAATATCTTTTTAGTTCGTAAGCAACGGGAGCTACTCCCACGAGCATTATTGTTCAAAAAGTAGCGGAGAGAACGTGGCTATACTTCTTTTTTCCTTCGGCGTGGTGTCCGCTATCATGGTCATGCTTGCAGGGCTTGAGAAGAATCACATCAAGCCTGTTTTCATTGCTGCCCCTTTCATGTTCTTCATGGCGGCCGCCGTGGCCAGGTACCTCGGACTCTAGGGTCTACCGCGCAGAGGCTTTCATGAAAACTAGACAAAGGATAGAATTACTTCTGCTAAGCGTGGCTTACACGGCGATCTTTATTGGAGCAACTAGAGTGATATCGCTTCGAGATGCGTGTCTAGTAATCGTGTCTCCCATGCTGATCACGATCGTAGGCATTTACTATATCTGTCGACGACGACCTACTCAGGCTTAGCATTCACTACCCCTCGAGGACAGGGAATACTAGTGAGCCCACTTAAAAAAGTGGGCCTTATGTTTTAAATTGACAAGTGCCACTAAAGTGATATTTTGGACTCACGTTCTTTGAAGGAGCAAGTTCGAAATGGCCAAGAAAAAAATAAGCCTTCAAGCTAAGATTGCACGACGCAGAGAACAGGCAGAAGACAAAGATATCTCCGGTAAAGCTTCCGCAGTGGCTCGTTATCTAGGCTCGCATAATAGCCTAGATGATCATAATGGCATTTGGGGAAATCGATATTTCTTTGAAAATTCTGACTTGAAGATTACACATGAGAGCGGCGAAATATCCGGCGGCGACGGAGCAGTAGGATTCTTTTCGCAAACGATATATTACAAACGCAAGCTGGTTTTTGACGAAGGCGGCGCAGAGGTTGTTACGTATATTCCCGGTAAGTGGGAAGAGGCTCTTGATGCCTTAGAGTCAAAGGCCCTACAAGTACAGAAGATGCTTGCGGCAAAAAATAAAGAAAGTAGCAGAAAAAAACAAGAAACAGAAGAGGTTAAAGAACGTAAGAAATGGGGTCTGTAAATTAGTGGGCGGAATTATCCGCCTTTTTGTTTATCACAATCGTCAATACGAAGGCGCCCCTTACATTGACGATTATGATAAAAGTGGTATTCTAGTTGCACGTTCTTTAAGTGGAGGCAGGGATGGACAAGGATACAATCAATCTAATTAGGCATTTTTTCTTTAAATCTATGCGGAATGGCTGGGCATCACCGACGGCAAAATCTGCCATTTCTGAACTGCCAGGAGCAAAAAGTATCCGATTTAGCGATGGGGAATTCGATCTTCTAGATTATTACTTCGTATCGTTAGACTCAGATTATAGCTACGGAACTACGACGATCTGGCTCGCCGAAAAGCCCGTCTGGATTATGCATTATGGTGGCTGGTATAATGAACTGGTTATCCCCTTTCTCAAACGAGCGCTGTTAAGAAATTACAACGCCGATGTTTTTACGGGCGGGCGAGGCCCAAGGGGATTGGAAGATGGCGAACATATCTTTCAGTACATCAACATCCCACTCGACAATGACTTTACCAATTTCTCTGGCAAGGAACAGATCATCGCCACCTCGCCCCAGACGGGGTTCCCACCAGGGACGATCTTGGGAGAGCATCGATATTTCGGTGGGCTATTCAAGTAGAATCGCTTCGGCGGAGAGATAATATCAATCCGCTTTTTTATTTAGCAAACTATTTTAAATAAACAAAATCCCGGCTTCGCCGGGATTAGCCTTCCTCCCACATTCCTTCCGTGAACTCTATTTTGATATCGCCCATCGTCGACTGTAATTTTTCTTTCAGGGGATTCAGAAATGGTCCTCTGGCGAGTTCGGCGTGCTCTTTATCGTATAACTTCCATCCAATGATCTCGTAGTCATAGGTTACTCGTCTTCTGATGGCTACGCATACGACTTGCATTGATGCCATGCTCTTCACCTTATCCCCGAAGGACTTTAAATAAAATACCACTTTCGTGGTATTAGGGCAATTTGTAAAGAAGATGATATTTGCCACTCATTCTACCAAAGTTTGAACCGCCGCACTTACAATCGACTCTGCGTATTTTGAAGTGTCCGCCATCCAAAACGATATTCTGTTCACATGCACGACAAATAATAACTAACTTTTGCTCTGATTGTCTTGGACAATGACCATCACAAGGGACTAGCACGCTAGGCTCCCAGAATAATTTACATTTTTTGTCTGGGCAGATAATATAGGTGACGCCTGGCTTCATCCTTAATTTTCTCTTGCTCATGGCCTATCATCTACATCAACCCTGAGAGCATTAGTTAAAGTCTTCTTCATGAATGCCAGGACTGGATTAAGGGCTAAGACAATAAGTAGCCAGCCCCAGAATGCCCCTAGCAGCATAGCAATAATAAAAGCCCAAAGAGGCATTATCGCCTTCATGTCCGGATACATAATCCCGCACATGATCAGCCAGCCTATACTGACAATAATCCAACGCAACTCAATGCCATATATCTTCAAGCGTTCTTGTGACATAAGACCCCCCTCTCAAGGAACAATTTAGGCTAAAATATCACAAAGGGCGCCTTTGTACAAAGGCGCCCTTTGTTTAGATAGCGATAGTGGTCTTTTAGCTAATCCAGCGGAAGATGGGCTTGAGAATACGAGCTGCGAATGAGGTTGGCTTTTTGACGGCTAGGAACCAGCGAGTAGCTTCGTCATCCCACCAATATTTCATGAAGTGCTTAACTGAGTAACTATGATTAGAACCAAACCAAGTATCGTGGAAATAGACACGTTTTGAGGTAACTCGACGAACGATAGAATAATGAGCCTCTTTATGCTTTGGGATCCAATATGCGATTATAATCCAGTGAGTTTTGAGCTTGGCTTTTAGATCTTTAGTCGTGGCACCCTCCTTCTCGGTAAACGATAACCCATGCTTCTTAAAAACCCTTTTAAGGTCTTTATTAGCCGTACCCGCCCTGGTGGTACTTAATTCCTTCGAGATCTCCCTGAGGGTCTTTTTACGCCCAAAGGAGTGCAAGATAATACGGGCCACGGCGGGGCCACAGGTCCAGGCATTCGGCTGTTTGTAGGCAGGTCGAAGGAATACCATAATGCTGTCATTAAAGCAGTCCCGGTCAGTAAAGTCAAAGTTGACTCAGGCCTCCATTCGTCTTGTATTTTCGCAATCAAAAAGCGCCCCTCGGGGCGCTTTTTGATTAAATTCTCTTAGGCTTCACAAACACACTCTTCCATTAACTTCGAGCAGGTTGCACAAGCGGCAACGGCACACGTACACTCGCCATCGACTAGTTTACATCCATCACAAACGGCTACTACATTTTCTTTACCGCAAGCATGAGTTTCGACTTCTGCTTCCGGCACCACTACCGAGCATGTCTTACACTTCATTTCCGTGACTAGCATCTGACATTTTGAACATTTTGTTTCCATCGTGTTTTATTTATCTTTATGTACTAAATTATACCACACTAAAATATAAAAAACCGGGTATACACCCGGCCTACTGTGGATTATCTAGATCCAATCGCATCAACGTTCTAATCTCGTCATTGGTGATGACACCCAACACCTCAAGCTCTCTGTTAACATATCCCATCCAACGACCCCTTCTAGCAGCGGCCGTAATCGGATCGCCGGACGTCAACGTCTGTAGATAATCTAACATCCATAGAGCATAGCACGCTCGCTCTCGACTGCTTAGAAGACTAAGCAAGTTGGGCTCCCTAAAAAGTGGCGTGGCGGCAGGATATTGAATCAAAATATGTTTTTTCAGGCCAGCAGTCATGTTTGGGTAAAACATTTATACCCTCCATTCTCTATGTGTTTTTGCCTCGTGTACTTTGCCTACTATACAATAAGCCTCAAGCTTTGTAAAATTAATCGAGACTTCTTTTTATTTGTCCGTCTTTTATTATTTCTTGCTTCTTAATTTTATTGGGAACAGATTTCCAGCCGGGGCCTCTCATTCTTTGACCAGCGTCGTATGGTTTATATATCTTTGCCGCAGGGCCTCGTTCAATCCAAGCATTGTCTAAGCCAGAATAATCTATAAACCAACCCATCAAGATTGCGCCCAAAATAAACCCAGCGGCTATCATCAAAAAATTCTTTTTATATGATAAGTCGTAGGTCCTAAGCATCAGACAGGATATGCCAAGGCCGATAGCTGCTGTTATCAAGGCCCACCACGGAAAGAGGGCTAACATATTTTGCAAGCGTATGCCGGCCATGGGGCCATGACTTCGAATAGAAAAAGTGATTAGACTTACAAAAAAAGTAGAGAGAACGAACAGGCTGGCTAGACCGACTATCATACTTAAAGAGCCCAACACGAAGTACCATCTGGGTTTCATCTTTGTATGGCCATCTTTGATCTGGGCCATAACCTTGTTCGATAAATTGTTGTTTATATTGTCGGACATATCTTCTTCATTAAAATTTTAGCACGATTAATTCTTGTGCCAACTGTACCGACGGGTAATCGTAAAATATCGCTTATCTCTTCGTATGATTTATCTTCAAGAAAGAAAAGGGATAACGGCTCGGAATAAATTAGGGGCATTTCCGAGAGACATTTTCTGACTAAATCTGAAGTTTCTTTTTGAATAAGATCGTATTCTATGTTCTCGTCGCTTTTGAAATCAAATTCTTCGGGCATGGGCATCTCTTTCTTGTACCTAACTATTTCATTCATGGCCTCGTTGTGAACTATGCGATAAATCCAGGTAGAGAATTTCATCTTTGAATTGAAGCTTTGCAAATTGACGAAAGCTTTGATGAAGGCATTCTGGACGATATCGGCTGACTTCATTTGATCTTGCGCTAGGTAGTTGGCATATCTTAGCAATTTGTCTTGATAACGTAAGACCACCTCAAGATAAGCATCTTGATCTGCAGCACGGACGTATTCTATGAGTTTTTCGTCGCTTAATGTTTTTAGATCAACCATGCCTATTTATATTATCACAATCTTTGGCTTACAAGGCAGAACCCTCAGGCCATCTTATCGGCTGAGGGTTCTGCTGCTATGCTCTATTCGGGCCATTCTACTTATGATTTCTACCGAAACCAAGGCCCTCGCCCATGCCTCGTCCAAAACCCATTCCAGCTTTACGGCCGATACCTACGCCTAGCTTTAATTCTTTTCTAATCGCTTCGGCTTCGGCATATTTGCCTTGTTCGGCTAGCTTGTAAGCTTCGACGAACTTAGCGAAATTATCCTTGGTAATAACTTCAGTTACGCGACCCTTGTCGCCCATTAAGGCCTTCCAAGCCTCATAATCACTAGCCGCTAAGGCTTTTTGCATAGCTTCGTGCCTTTCGACCGAATAATTTGGCCCGACCTTTGTGGCATCACCTCGAAAAGCTGAGGCTGAATCTGTGCCTGCAAGAACCATAGCTCCGACGGCTGATAGACCAACTACGGTTAATATTATCTTTCTGTTTATCATTTTTGTTGTATTTATTATGTTTTTTATATTACCCATCGACCACTCATCTATAATACAAACGCTCAGGCCTATTTCTTTCATTAGCCTATTCTTCGCATGCCGCGTATTCAAGCCCGCTTGACATGTCTTCCCGATTATGCTAACATCTTAGCATTCAGTTTCACGTTCTTTTCACGCGGGAGGTTCGTCATGAAAGTCACAGTCGTTCAGTGCGAATGCGGAACTACGCAGGCTCACCGTAAGTTTCAGACAGCAGAGAATGAATCTCAGGGGTTCTTCTCCATCGAGGCGGGCAAACAGCTCCTCGAAATGAGCCTGAACAAAGGTCTCATTACGCAGACCGATGACGAAACGGCGGCCACGTTGAAGGAGTTGGAATCCTGCGGCCTGCCCGCCACGAAAGCCGAAGCACTGGCCGCAGCGATGGATGGCAGGTCTACCGGCCTGCCGGAAACGATCTTGGCCCGTGCTGCCAAGAATCTCCGAGCCGAATTCGAGCTGGCAGAGGATCGTCGGCGACAAGTCGCACAAGTTGTCCAGGAGGGACTCTTGGGTGCCGAAGACGGCGAAAAGATCCTCGCCCTCGCGGCGGAGATCAAGCAGTAGCGACGCCGGCGTCAGAGACGCCAACGGGCGGCCAACAGGCCGCCCGTCTTTTTTATCCTATTGATCATTTCATTCCCATCGCCAGCCTACTCTTTAGCCTTCTTTCCAAAATTGGCCAGTTTCTTTATTGATAATTGCTAGCTGAACAATCTTATTATTTAATAGCCTCAACCATCGTCGGCCAAATTGAATTTTCGTCACTGGCGTCCATCCTTGGACTTGATTCAGATACGTCAATAAAGAATCTTGCCCATTTGGACGTATTTCCATCAGAATATGCTAACGGCGATGGACCCAAAGTTACGACAAAACCTAACTCGTCAAGAATATCAATTATGTAACGCATATTCGTCTTAGGCTCTATAATTACAACTTTACCGTCTGGTTTCAATACTTCTTTAGCATCTTTTAAAACTCGAGTGTACTTACTGATGTCATGGCTTACGGTGTAACCTCGAGGATCCTTTGTTTTAATCTCACCCATTAAGAAATTTATACAGACTTGATCTACGCTTTCAGATCTAAATGGCAAATGAGAATCGATATCACTTTTCCATGCTATCCTATGCAGGTTTTTTAGACTTGGAGTTGCTGGTCCCTCAACAGGGTCCAATACTATAAAAGTTTCCTGGGGATTTCTTCTAGCCTTGGCGTAGAAATATTCGCCTTCTCCGCCAGCTATGTCTATATTAATTTTAGAATCAATTTTTTCCATCTTCATTGCGTATATTAATCCTAGCTTTTTTGACGATTTATTTCAATTACGGCCAACATCATCATGGCATCGTAGACATTCATGGCCAGCTTGACGCTTAAGATCAATTATGCTATTATCTTGCCATCCACGTTCACAGGAGATCCTTTCATGAAAGTTGCAATTGTTCGATGCGAGTGTGCCAATCCGAAGCCTCATTGGAGGCTCAAATCCACGGATAAGCAGTCTGCAAGCTTCTTCTCCGTGGAAGAAGGCAAGGCAATCTTCAACGAAGGTCTCGCCGGAGGCCACATCGTGCAGACGCCGGAGGAAACGGCGGTCACAATGCAGGAGATCGAGGCGCTGTCAGCGGAAACGGCGGAGTACGGCAAGTCCGCCGGTCTACCAGAAGACGCTATTCGTCTGGCCACCGGGATGATCCAAGAGAGATCCCCGTATGTCCGTCAGATGGTGATCAACCAAGCCGTCAGGATGGGCGGCCTCACCGCGGAGGATGGCCAAAGAATCCTCGCCTTGGCGGAGGCCAAAGAAGTGATCGCAACCGCAAAAGCCCGAAGGCCCAGCGAGGGTTGGCCAGAGAGTCGGTTGAGAATTGCCGCCAAAACTCTCGTAGAGGTGGCCAGCGGCGAACTTCACCAGCAGATGGTAGCCGATACGATCCGATCCGGCGTTCTCGTCCCCGAGGAAGGCGAAAAGATTCTCGCCTTCGCGGCGGAAATTGTAGCGGCGGAGATCAAGCAGTAGCGACGCCGGCGTCAGAGACGCCAACGGGCGGCCAACAGGCCGCCCGTCTTTTTATTCAAAAATGCTCTCTATCTCAAGCTTCACCCCTTATTCGAAAGTAAAAACTTCTAGTCTGCGGCTGTCCCAATCGGCGAATTTGAAGTGGTCAGACAGATATTCGACATCTTCTTTGGTTTTTCGGGTAATTATGTATAAGCAAGCACTGTCATATTTTTTATATTCCCAGAACCAATTCTTAACCTTTCTTTCGTAATCATCCGTATAGTAGGGTTTCTCTTCGGGATATTTCTCTTCCAAGTATTCCCTATCGCTAAATGTCTCGACTTCGTCGAAAATGTAGACATCAGCTTCTTGCTCTCTGATATTGTCGGCATCCTTAAAATACGCAACCTTTTTGCCTTTTTTCTCAAGCTCAGGGATTAGTTCCTCTTTTACAAATTTTGTTTTACCCGAATCACTTATACCAATTAAAACCATGCTTTCGCGCCTAATTAGACCAATGGATAATTTACTTAGTAGGTTCATATACTAATAACTCTAGTCTTTTTAACGGATAAATAAAAGCGGGGTCGTTCCGACCCCGCACTAGCTATGTTTTCTTCTGTGCTTCCAACATCCTGATTCTTTCATTCGCTTCTTCGATCTCGCGCTGAGCAGATCGAATTTCTTCAAGACGATTACCCTCTCTCTTCACCAGTTCGTATTCGCTTATTAGCCAAGCCGCTCGAGATCCTACGAACCGAGCTTCATCAAGGCTGGCAACCAATCGAGTTTTTTCCACTGGATGCCTATAGTCATGAATCTTTCTACGCATAGCGATCTCTTTCAATTTGGCCAAAGAAGCCTTGTCCAAAGTCGGTATGTATTTACGCAATATATCAAGTTGGCCTAGTATCTCCATGACTTCGATCGTCCAAGGTTTAGCTTCGTCGACTCTTTTTCGAATTTCAGCTGTGCGTTTTTTCTGCTCAGCTATTTCTTCTTCTTTTCGCCAAGACTGGACTTCAGGATCTCGCCACTCCCAGATAAGTTCTACAAAATTCATAAGAAAGTCGAAGGCTATCTGTTCATGATGAGTTCGTTCGCGTTGGCGTGGTAGATTCGGAATTTCGAAATCATCAGCGTAGCGTCTCTGATGGATACTAAAGAAGCCGAGGATGGCATTAAATATTCGCTCCGATTGAATAGTCTTATTCCAAAAACTACCAAAACTATCATCTCGTCGATATTCAATCACTTTTCGAGTTTCTGCGCCTTTAAAAAAATTCTGAACAAGCATCTTGAATGCTTTTTGCGCCACGATTTGTCGAATTTCGCCCTCAGACCTTACTACTTCATTTCCATTTTTATCGTAGCCTATCCTAAACTTCGGCGGATCTAGCGGAGAATTGGATCTGAGCAAGAAATGGCCGTCAGCAACTAGAAAGTAAAATATCAGGCGATCGATATCGTCGTAATCTGGCTCACCGTATGTTGATGCAGTAAGACTAACTTCAAAACCTTCATGAAGTAGCCCTAGCAATTCACCAAGAGTCTTGGCAGTTTGCCACATCTTCAGCCATTCATGAAAGTTCTTAGTCGGCCTCACTTCTCTTTTTGAAAGATCACCGAGTACGGCTATGTCGTACTTCTGTTGTGGTTCGAACACCGTAGCCTCCCATGTTATGCCCCGCTCTGTGGCGGAACCGTGGAGCTATCTCCACCGATAATCTACGCCGTCTAGGCGATTTGTCAATAAGCAAATTGAGGGGAAAATAAAGCCGAGCAATTGCTCGGTCAGTCTATATGCACCTGACTTGGGATGACTTTTGGTTTTTTTCTCCTAATATCAGCCACTCGTAGACCCAGATCGCAACCGCCTCTTATGGCCACGTAATTTATGAAATCTACTACGACAGCCTCAGCGATTCGATTAGCTCTAGCTCTATTTGCATCAATCCAGTCGAAGTCAGATTCGGCTAAGCCGTTCTGATAGCTATTCCTGTAGATTGACGGAAGGATCCCTTTTAAATGAGTTCGGGCGTCTTCTTCTAACATGTCATGAAGCTCTTTTTTCGTCATAGCGCCCTCGAGTACTCAGACTAGATTATCACTACAATATTAATAATCAAGCGGGCTTGATCACAATTACAAAGAGCGCCCCGAGAAGGGCGTTCTTTGTAATCTACTGAGTTATTATCTTAACAATTCCAAAGCCTTGTCGAGCTGAGGATCTTTCCCTTTCTCGCCTATAACCAATGCTTCGAGTTCTTTTGGATCTTCCGGCAACATAACCTTGATATCGGCTTCAATCCCTTTTTCAGAAATCGATATACCATTAGGTGTCAGCCATTTGGCAATCGTAACTTTTAACGATGAGCCGTCGGAAAAGTTTTCCAATTCTTGGACAGAACCCTTTCCAAACGACTTTTCGCCTACTAATTTTATTCCTCTATTATCATGCAGTGCTCCGGCTAAGATTTCTGATGCCGACGCTGATCCGCCATTCATCAATATCACCGTAGGTAATTTGAGCAAGCCGTTACCATTACTCTTGAATTCGTTTCTCGTACCATCGCCGAACTGCTCCATGACTACAATCTGACCTCTATTTAAGAACCACCCGGCCATATTTATGGCAGAATCCAACAACCCACCCGGATTATTTCTCAAATCCAAGATTAGCCTAGTAGCCCCACTCTTTATTATATCTTGTGCTGCCTTGTTGAATTCAGATTCAACATTCTGATTGAAGGAGTATATCTGCATGTAGGCGATTTTATTACTACCCTCTTCAAAATATTTCAGATCGACTGTCGGAATCTTGATCGTATCTCTCGTTAATTCATAATCTCTTAATTCTCCATTGGAAATCGACAATATAACTTTAGTTCCTTTCTTGCCACGAATCAAGTTTACCGCTTCATCCACGGACATTTCTTGGGTGCTTTTACCATTAATCTTAACAACTTTATCTCCAGCTTTTATCCCAGCCTTATCGGCGGGAGTGCCTTTTAATGGAGAAACGACGGTTAAAACATTATTCTTTTTACTCAACTCTAGACCAACACCGCCGAAAGATCCAGATATTTCTTCCTGGAATTTTTTGCTTTCAACAGGTTCAAAGAACGTAGTATAAGGATCTCCGGCGCTGTTCACCATACCCGCTATAGCACCGTAAAACATTTTTTCGTTACTAAGTTCACCCTTATCTACGTATTTCTCGTTTAATTTGTCCCACACCTGCCAAAAGAGTTCAAAATCAATGTCTTTGTACTTAACCGCATCCTTATTTATCAGCCTAGCTACAACCGGTGAAGGTTCGTATTGGCCAATAAAATAACCGACTGCTAAGCCGATTAATAAGACGCCAACAAGCACTACTAAGCGCCACTTCGATTTAGTCCTAGATGCTTCTGGTTGTAATATTTGATTTTCTGATTCCATATTTTTTAAAATATTTGATAGCATCTTTTATGTGCCATCTGGTTTCTTTTTTGAATAAAGCATCAAAGACATCGAAGCGACTCTTCGAACCTCTACGATGATAGTGATACATTTTAGATTTAGGATAATAAATTACTCTGTATCCATTTTCCCAGAAGCGACGCGCCCAGTCAACATCACTCATATAGAGAAATAGATTTTCGTCCATTGAGCCAACTTTTTTTATAGCTTTTTTACTAACCATGATTGCTGAGCCCATCAACCAATCGGCATCAGTTTCTTTGAACAGATCGTGATCGTGCATTAAGAACTGCTCAACTTCTTTTTTAAATAATCCTATTCTGCCGATAAAACTTCGACGATATATGGTAGTTAGTGGCGAATAGAATCTAAAGTATGAATCCTGATGACTGCCGTCAAAATTTAATAATTCCGGGCCGACTATGCCAATTTTAGGATCATCTTTAATCAATTCATACAAAGTCTCTACTGCACCTTCAAGCGGAATTATATCGGGATTGATTACAAATACGTAATCGTTAACGCTGGCCTGAAGGCCAGCGTTAACGCCTTTGGTATAACCGATATTCTGGTCGAATGCCACTAATTTTATATCCTTAAACTCTTCATTGACGACATTCCGGGTCTCTATACTGCTGGCGATATCGATAACTATGATTTCGTATTTAAAATCTGCGCGAACAATACGTTTAAAAGATTTCAAACACAGTCGTAATAGCGCCGGATTCTTATAATTGATGACGAGTATCGAAAGCATTAATTTAAAGTTTCAGCGAAAAACTTTTTAAATAAATCGAAATTCTCGCCATTTGGAAGTAACACGTAAATTGCATCGATGTATGTTTGATAAAGTAAATTCGCGGTGGAAATTACATATTCTTTGGGCATAGCCTTTTTCACTTGTTGATACAAGTTTATTAATTCCGACAAATTCCAAATATTCAAATCTGTTTTAATGTCGCTGCGAACGACACTTAGCATGCCAAAAGCTTTAAGAGGATCTGAGGTCAAATTAGCAGTCATGACTTTGTCTTTAATAGCCATTATAATTTCCTGTTGACGCCTAGACCTATCGAAATCGCTAGTTGAATACCTCGATCGAGCGTAATAGAGCGCACCTTCACCATCGAGATGATTGAGCCCAGCCGGCAGATAGAAGCTATTCCCCCACTGGCTCTTCTCTTCAAATGGTTTGTCTAGGTATACGTCCACCCCATCTAGCTCGTCAACAATTTTCTTGAACGCTGTAAAATCAAAGACTATGGCATTATCTATATATATTCCAGTCATTATCGAAAATACTCTCTTTGTAAAATCTAGCCCCTCTTTGCGACTAAGTCCATATTCATAAACTTCGTTTATCTTGCCCATCTTGTACTTGTCGATTTTTATGTAAAGATCTCGTGGGATAGACACCAACGATGACTTTGCGGTGGTCTTGTCGTAACTAAAAAGCAAGATCGTGTCGGTTAACATACCGCCTTGAATCGCGTCCGGATCGTCGAGACCACGCATGCCTAATATTAAGATGTCTAAACGATTTGGGTCAGGCTTTGGTGTCGGATCGGTAGATATTGCGGCTACCGGAAATGACAAAATGGCCGAGACACGATTCCAGAAAGGAACACTACCATCACTGGTAATGACAATCTCGTTATAAGCTAAGCCCAACATTAAAGCTCCGTAGCTCAAGGCTACTATGGCTATAATTGAAACGCCTAGACCAAGTATCTTCTTCTTACTTGGCTGATTATTATGTCCTACGGGGTCTATAAAATTCATTTCTTTATTATTCATACCATTCGCGCATTCGAGCTGGCGCGGCTACAGCTCGTCTCATAATGGCATTTCTCTTCTTGAGCATTTTAGGAATATTTTTTAATACCACGCTAACCTCGCTTAAAACGGCTGGCTCATAGATAAGGAGGTAGGCCAGCATGGTTAATTCTCTTTTCGCTATATAAAAGAAGTCCTTGAGGCAATTTATTATATACTCATTCTTGATCATTGTAAACCTAAGATTTTTCCATTCAAGCCGGCGCTTATTGAGCGGTATCTGCTGTCTACTTTTTCTGAATTCGGTGAAACCGCCAGACAACGATTTTGTTGTCTGGCGATCATGCCAAGCCAAAACTCGTGGAGCATATATCTGCTTCCAGCCGAATAGGTTCATGCGCCACGCAATATCTAAATCCTCGGCATACCAAAAAAAATCGTGATCGAATATCTCTCCGGCACCTGACGGATTGATTTTGATTCTTAAACTAGCAAACGCTTCCTTTCTAAAAACAGGCACCGCACCTTCAACGCCGAATATCTCTTTCTGCGTGTTGTATTGGCCCGTGTCTTTCTCGCCATGGCCGATATTAACTATCCTCCTCGATTTGAATATTTTAAAACCACATGTGTCTATGACGTCGGTACCCAGCCTAAGATTACGACCTTTCAGCTGGTCCAAATCAAATCGGTAGACTTTGGCCTGAAGTGCACCAATATCGGCGCTTACTTCCATGACCCCCATCGCTTCAAGTAGAAAATTCTTATCTAATATCACGTCTACGGAAAGCACGACCACATATTTCCCAGCTGATATTTCAAACAACTTTTCCTGCCCAGCCCACATGCCTATGTTTTGTGAATTTTCAATAACTTGAGAATTCACAAAAGCTAATTCTCCAAGTTCTAATTGCCAGTCTTTGATTATTTTCTTTGTTCCATCGGTTGAATTATTATCCCAGATATTTAGCTCAATTAGATCATGCGGATAGTTCAAGTTCTTTATCGAATCCAAACAATGGCGAATATATTTTTCGCCATTAAAAACCACTAGATTTATTGAGATTCTACTTGACATCTTATTCCTAACATTATATCCTTTTTCCAGTCATTTTCCAAGAGAAGCAGAAAGATGGATGAGCTTACTCCAAGCCAAGAAATTATAAAGAACGATTTAATCGCACATTTCAAAGAAGACGCGACATCGTCACTGAATCAAGTAGTCAATTTTCTTGGTCAAAAGCAAACTTGGTATTGCATAAATTTCGACCATAGATATCTCAACTTTGCCAAGCAAGACATGATAATGGTGCTAAAATATTTGATAGCCCAGAGTATATTGGAAATATCCGATTGGAGGACATCTCCCGATATGAATGCTACATTTGGATTTGTGCTGGAACCAGTTTTTTCTCTTTCCGAAACATTTCAAGCCCAGGCTTAGTCTGGGCCTTTGTTTACCAAAAGAGCGGCAGAAACGGCAAGCATAAGAAAGGCGCGTTCGTCGAATATAGCTACGTCAGTCATTAAGTAAGCGAAGACCCACGGAATGAATAATAGACTTGCACCATAATAAGTTGCCAGCGTGGTGTCCGCCTTAGAATCGATGAATTTTCTATAGATTATTTTGAATAACTCAAACAAGAATGCACATAGCGCAATCAGGGCAAAAACGCCCATCTCCGCGGCTACGTGCAAATAAATATTATGCGCCGAAGATCCAGCCTTAGACAGTTTAATATCTTGAGACAACACGACTGGATAATTACCAATACCCACTCCCAACAATGGATGGTCCGCTATAGATACTAAACTTTTTTTCCAGATTTCTATTCTTTGAGCGTTAGAAGTCTCACCAAAATCTATGACTGATCTAATTCGATTACCAAGCATGCTCCAATCCCCTTTTGATAATAAAAATTGAGGCGAAGTAAATATCGGATAGGCAACAAAGAACATCATAAAAAACAAAATTATGTAGCTAGAAATGAATTTAAAATAACTCACCTTAGTTTCTTTCTTAATCGTCATATAGATAATCACGCCGATAGCAAGCGCAACCACTCCCACACTCGCCGCCCAGAAACCTCTGGTGCCAGTTAAAATTACTGCTAGGAATATTATCGGCACCCAAACCACGAATAGCTTAGTCCTTGTTTTAATCAAATCTTGGAATTTCGCACCAACATCCATTTTGCGCATAGTCCAAGCAAAAATAGCTGGCATACCCAGAAGCAGAAATATTGGGAAAGAATGAGAATCTGGAAAAAGAGAAAACATCCTCAACGAAAGTTGCTCTCCGTAGTAAGCGAACCAAGTATTACCAACCCTCACGGCAATATCGCACCATTGCTGACCAAACTGATTGCATTGGATGTTCTCACCCCATATGCGCATGAATTGATAAATATCAATAAAGTAACTTGAGGCCAATTGTAAAAAACCAATAATCGTAACTAGTAAAACCGGAATCGTTAAGGCTCGAATTAGTCGCTTCGAAAAATCGCTACTTCTCGTGGTTAGATAGTAAACTGGAAAGCCAACCAAGCTTAAATTAGTAAAATAGATAATTCTTTTGATAGCGGCCGCCTTATCCGAAGCCATGGACACTGAAAGTAACATCAGCGCATAAAGTGCAACGAGAGCCATTGCGTACAAAGGGCGCCATTGTACAAAGGCGCCCTTTGTAAAGATTTTCGTGGTTTTAAGCCGGGACAAAAACCATTTCACGAATAATATGACTGAGAATATCCTCCAAGAATTAAAGTTATCAAAGCTAGAACTGAATGGAATCGCCAAAAACATCGGGATTGAGGCCGCAAAAAATATTACTCCATCCTCCAGCGGTGCTAAGATCAAATACAAAGCTAACATGGCCACTAAATATAAAACGAATTCGCGAGGTATAAGACCAGAAATAACCAGAAAGAAGCAGATAACCTCAGCCACGTAAACTATTCCGCCAGTTTTTTTATTATTTAACATTCTCAAAAAATGATTTAGCAAAACTGCTCCAGCTAAGCCTTGGAATTAATTCTTTGTATCTATCCTTACAATATTTTCTTTTTTGCTCGTCTTTGAGTCCCCTATCAATAGCATCGGCAATCTTTTCTGAGGTACCGTTTGCAGCAAAAAAAGCAGCATCGTTAAAAAGTTCGTGATTCAAGGCGTTGTCCATCACAACTACTGGTACGCCATATGAAGCCGCTTCCACCGGCGGCAAACCGAACGCCTCTGATTCAGATACATAAACAACCAATTCGGCGCTAGAATACAATCTTGAGATTTCGTCATCAGCTACATAGTCACGATAATTAATTCTTTCACGGCCAAATCTATTATTCATTTCTTTAACCATGCTCTGAATTATCGGTCTGGGATATTTATCCCGGCCCACCAATATTAATCTCAGATCTGGATATTTGGGGGCTATCTGACTAAAAGCTAATATCGTTTCTTTGGCGTGGCGTCTTGCAAACATTTGGCCCACGTATAATATGTACAGGCTATTCGATTTAAAATCTTGTGCAACTTCTCTAGCCCGATGGGACCCAAGACGTGAAACAAATATCTTATTTGGTTTTATTTTGTATAGTCTGGCAACCTCATCTTTCGATGCCCCCGATATGGCCATGATTTTATAAGCGAACTTCGCGGCCCAGTTAGTAAACATCCCATAGGCTAATCTATATTTGAACGGCAACGTACCTTGCTTGTACTCATAGTAAACATCGTTGGTCAGTATCACTACGGCTTTCCCTAAGTATAATGGCGGCATCATATAGGCCGGGAAAAACATTCTATCGACGCCGTCGAGCATTGCCTTAACTGGCATTAAAATGTGATAAAAAATATTAAACGATTTTAGGGACTTCCAGCCGACGATTCTTTTGACGAATATTGGATTCTTCAGAACTTCGTCGTCGGGGATGAATTGATTGAAATATAGATATAATTTAAATTCTTTATGCCATTCTATATTTTTCTCATATTCTTTAAGTAAATTTAAAACCACGTGGCCAACGCCCCATCTAGACTTTGCATCCTCTAAATTTTCGCACTCAATCCCTATTTTAAGCATGTCGTATTATTATTGACACTCGAGGTTATCATCATATACTACGTGAAGATCTTTGTGGAGGCCATCATGGCTAACAAAGCATTACTGCCGGGAAAAAGATTTGAGCTAAATAACCATTTAGGACAATCCTATCCCTTGCCATGCCCAGGATGCAATACCATACTGCAACGCGATAACGTATCATTTGAATCTTGCGTTGAAGAAGGCCTGGTCGAACTTATCAATGGCGTGCTAGTACAGGAATTACATATTCCAGTCTGTCCATTCAGCTGGGTCGGTAATAACTAGGGGCTAAGTAGCCTCTTTTTAATTTCCTATTTTGCCCATTTTATCTTTATAAAAATCGAATACTCCGTTTAGTATTGCCTGCGACCTTTCTTTTTCGATACCAAATATCAATTTGATTATCTGCTTTTTAATAATCCAGATGCTCCAGGGCCACAATAATATTTGCACCCACCACGGACCAAATTTACGATTGAAATAAAGAGCGTTACGGTAATGATATCTCAACAGTAACGGAGACCCTAATTTTTTGGTTGAGGCCGATACCTTATGATTAATAGATACTCCTTCGGCTATGCCGATTGAAAACCCGGCTTGAGCCGCAGTCAATGATAAGTCGGCATCTTCAAAGTACAGAAAATAGTCCTCATCCATTAGGCCAATCTTTTCAAACACATCACTAGATATGGCCGCGCCACCACCGATGGCGTAGATATTAGAAACACAATGGCCGCGTTGAATACAATGGCTGTCTTTTAGGCCGCAAAGACAGCCATTGTATTCAGGCGTATATATGTGTCCGAGGGTAGGCTTTAGCCACTTCACCAAGCCAGCATAGGCCGTATGCCCACCCTCATCCAAAGGTATTGAAACTACCCCCCTTTTGAGCCTCAAAACGGCCTTTAGGCGAGCGATAAAGTCCTTTTCAGGTGTTGTATCGTTATTGATCAAAATCACCCATTTTGACCCTCCGGCCAAGGCCTTTTTTATGCCCACATTACACCCCCCAGAAAAGCCGAGGTTTTGACCATTTTTAATAACCACCAGGTTCTGCCAACCATGCTTTTTTTGATACTCATTGAGCCTATCTATGTCGGCCACGTTAGAACCATTCTCAACTACAATCAATTCGAAATCAGAATCGGTTTGATTCTTAAATATATTTAGAAGATTAATCGTGTCTTCTGCTCCGTTATAATTTACAGTTACTATTGATATCTTCATCTTATCCATTAATACCATAATACTACAAAAAGCGGCGAAACGCCGCTTTGTTGATATTTATGCCCGAGAAGTTTCTGCGATATAGCTCTGCTCGAAAGCAAACCACATCTCTCTCCACTCTCCGTTAAGACGGATCCTAGAAAATACGAGCATATCGGGCGGATCACCACGCCCCTGACAATTAAAATCAGACTTACTGTAAATTTTCTCATGTTCCATTTTATAAACAGTACAACCGATTTCATTGCCGTAAAATTGATACCCAAGTTGCTCTGGGTTCTTAGCAATCTGAACGGCCGATATTAGGTCTTCAGTCATGAGAACTGGATCAGATACTTCTCCATGGCCAGTATCGTGCGTTGCGATGACAATGAACATGTAAGCCTCCCCTGCTTAGAAACTGAGCCGATAATCTCACAAATCCCGGCATGCGTCAATTAACTCAAGGTGTTTAAAAATAGCGGGAGGAACTTTCGAGAGGCTCTCGCAGGAACGAAAGTTTTCCCCCTATTTTACTCGATTATCTCCAATATAGCATTTCTAAAATTTTCGAGAGAGAATCTCTTGGCTGATTCTTTGATAAGATTTGGGCTATATTTGTGATAATTATCATTGAGCCTTCTAATGCCATCTGCCAAAGCTTCTGGTATCGGATCGTCAAAAAATTCTCCAGTAACCCCCTCTTCGATGATCTCCATGGCACCGCCCCTACGTAGTGCCACTACTGGCTTGCCATAAGCCATAGCCTCAACCGGAGCAATCCCGAAATCTTCTTCTTGCGGCATAATGAATGCCCGACAATTCTTGTAATAGCCAGCCAAAAACTCATCAGAAACGAATCCCAGCAAATCAACATTATCGCCAGCCATCCTTTTTAATCTCCTCTTGGTCGGCCCATCGCCGATTATGATCAAGGGTAATTTTAGCTTATTAAAAGTATCAATAACCAAGGCAATATTTTTATAGTCATAAAGCCTCGAAACAATCAGATAATAATTCTCAATAGTCGGCACAAAATCTGATTCTATGTTGTAGGTATTCACTGGTGGGAATATAATCTTTGAATCTCTGTGGTAGTATTTTTTTATCCTATCTTGAACATTCTTCGATATGGCGATAAATTCATCGACTCTATCCGAGGCCAAGCGATCCCATATTCTTAAATAGTGTCTGGCGACTTTGCTAATTAATCCCGATCTTTCGTAGTCTGAATTTCTATCCCATAAAAATCTTGTTGGGCTATAGCAATAACAAATATGCCTAGTTTTTGGTTTTAGAACTAATCCCTTTGAGAAAATTACAGATGATGAGATTACTAGGTCAAATTCAGACAAATCAAATGACTCGATAATGCTAGGCATTATAAATGCTAAATATGGGTAAGCGGTCATCACGAAGGGAAGTCTCTGCAATCTGCTAGCTACAATTTTAGTATTAGGCAAATATCTACTAGTCAGCTTTTTCTTGTGAAATAAGGTATAAATCGGCGCATTGGGAAATATTTCATGCAAAGCAATAAGGGTGCGTTCGGCACCCCCCAAATTTAGAACCCAATCATGTACCAGCGCTATTTTCATTATATTAACTTATGGATGAGGCAAAGCGCTATCTCTTAGCTATCACATTTCTCTTGTAAACATCCAAATTCTCAAGGACTATACCCGTACCACGGGCGACACAAAATAAAGGATCGTCAGCTATCGACGCCGGTACGCCTGTAACTCGAGTGATGAGCGTGCTTATATTCTTTAACAAGGCTCCTCCACCGGAGACGATGATCCCCCGATCCATGATATCTGAACATAGCTCTGGAGGCGTAACTTCTAACACGCTTTTGATAATTTGAATTATTTCACGCAATTGTTCAGACATGGCGTCGGTTATCTCGTTAGAGCTTAACTCCACCGTTTTAGGATAGCCTGTAGCCAAGTCTCTACCTTTTATGTTTATCTTTTCTTCGACGGCCTGCTTAGCAGCGCTTCCGATGTTTATCTTGATCAACTCGGCTGTCCTTTCGCCGATAGCCAAGCCGTGCTTTTTCTTGATAAATTCAACAATAGCCGCGTCCAATTTATTGCCAGCCACTCTCACTGAAGAGCAACTCACGATGCCGCCCAACGAAATAACTGCCAATTCCGTGGTACCACCGCCAATATTTAAAATCATGTTGCCCGAAGGGTTGTTTATAGGGATCTTGGCACCAATCGCGGCTAGCACTGGTTCTTTGACCAAGTATACGGCCTTCGCACCAGCATTTAGAGCCGATTCGATAACAGCTCTCTTCTCGGTTGAAGTTATGCCAGCCGGTACTGATATCAACACTTCTGGCTTAACAAAATTCATAAATCCACCAGCTTTTTTTATGAAATATCTTAGCATCGCCGTAGTAATTCTATAATCGGCGATAGCTCCGTCGACAAGCGGTTTTGAAACTATAATACTATCCGGCGTTCGGCCGATCATTTCTTTTGCCAAATTCCCCACGGCTATAACCTTATTATCCAAAACCGAAATCGCCACCACCGACGGTTCATTTATGACGATACCCTTCTTGGGCAAGAAAACTACTGTATTAGTTGTACCCAGGTCTATACCAATCTTTTTCATCTTATATAAGGAATCTACCCGTAAATCGTGGAATTAGCAATTTTCGAATAATCCGACGTTAATCTGCGGAGGGAGTTAGGAAAAATTGATAATAAGCGATCATTTAAGCGCCTAAATTATACTAACTAATTATTCACAATACAAACATTTGACAGATCTTTCTAAAGATTGATAATTACTACCTTTCTGATAATATGTATTCATGACTAAGAGGCAAAAAAGATTATTATTCTATTGTGCAGTACTATTCTTCCTTTTCGGTAGCTATGTAGCCATTATGTACGCTCAAGGCTATAAATACGATTTTGCAGAAAACAATTTTTTCAAAACTGGGACGTTCCACTTAAAAGTTAACGAAGACGCCGAAGTATTCGTAGATGGAGAATATATGGGCACCACTTCCTTTCTTGGAACATCGTTCAGTCACGAAAGATTACTACCAGGAACCTACCAGACTAAAGTTCAAAAGAATGATTACTCCACTTGGCAGAAAAACATACAAGTTGAAGAAGGCTTAGTTACTGAATTTACTTCAATCATGCTTCTACCTCAAGCTGGGGTAGAGAAAGATAAACTTCTAGAGGAGATCAGCCTAATATTAGATGGCCCAAGTCCATCACCGACCCCCAGTGGATCAAAGGCTAGCCAGCCTAAGGGCTCACCCAGCCCCTCCCCAATAAAAACCCCGGAACTACCAAGCCTCCCATTCGTCATACAAAATAGAATACTATACCAGGCTAAGACCGATGACGATCAGATAACATTAGTCCCCGTAGCAGACGAAGCAACTGGATTTAAAATATCTCCCGACAAAAATAAAATAGCTTGGTGGAATAAAGGTGAATTGTGGTTATATTGGGTAAACAAAACTAATTATCAGCCCATACACATCAAAGGAGATATCGAATTGATCAAGACATTCGACGCGCCCATAAGTAAGCTTGATTGGTTTAGGGATAGTGAGCATATTGTTGTAGAGTCCATTGGGTTTAAGGTCATCGAGATTGACTCAAGAGGCGGATTGAATATTATCTCCATCTAAGAGATTTACTAAAGATAAAAAAGCCCCGCGTATGCGGGGTTTTTGCGTTTAATAGCGCCGTTCGAGATCGAACCAGAAGTAGAAACCGGAGTCAGGCGGATGGTAGTGGCCTGGGATATTGCAGAAACCTCTGATCCAGACCCAGCATTGACACCATTCATCCCATTCCCAGTGTCCTGGAACGTGCATGTATCTATCTCCCCAGAGGTCATGGAATGGCCTCCAGAAGAAGTAGTACTTATTCGCTCCGAACCACCAGCCGGAGGAATACTCTCCACGCCCGTAATCACCGAACTGCGGATGTGGCAGCGGCGTAGGTCGAGTCCTTGGAATGGCATAGCGCGGAAGATCCCTCAGAGGGAATCGCTGATGCGTTCCTTGGCCACCACGAGGCAACTCGTTCGAATAGATGCCAGGCGGCCGCATCATCGCGCCCGGCCCGCGACCCATGCCTTGACCTTGTCCACGGCCTTGCTGGTCACCACGACCCATGCCTTGACCTTGACCACGTTGAGTACCTGGATCTTGCCGTGGCCGACTCCGCTGAGGATCACGGCCCATGCCTTGACCCGAGCCTGAAGGTGGCCCCTGCCGTTGTGGCGGTTGCTGTCTTGGTTCGGCCCGAGGCGGTGGAGCCTGACGTGGCGGCGGCTGTTGCCGTGGCCTTTCTTGAGCTTGCGGGTCTCGAGTTGATCTTGGCTTGGCCTTTTCCCTTTCCTGGCTAGCCAAGAGTGCCGCCGATCCAAAGATCAGCAGCAGTAGAATCGAAAGAACTGTTCGTTTGCGGCGCATAAGTCACCTCCATGATGTAGCGCTCGACTCATTAACTTTACGCCATCATTAGATACTGTCAAGCTGGCGAACTAAAATCAAAACCCCTCGTTATTTCGAGGGGTTTTGATTTTATATTAAATAAATTAATCTTTCTGACGCCTTCGTTGTTCAAACTAACGCTTGCTCCACTGCGGCGATTTACGAGCCTTCTTCAATCCATACTTTCTTCTTTCCTTGGCCCTTGGATCTCTCTTTAGGAAATTAGCCTTTTTGAGCTTCTTCCTAAAATTAGCGTCAAATAAAGTTAGAGCTCTAGCCAATCCGTGTCGAACGGCTCCAGCTTGTCCCGACAATCCGCCACCATTAACCATTACTGTCGCTTTAAACCTTCCAATTGATTTCAGTCTCTTTAATGGAGATTCAACGACTAGCTGTAAATTACCATCCAAAAAATATTCTGTGTAATCTTTGCCATTAATTATAATCAGGGCCTTCTCGTCTTTAATGGTGTCAGTAGATTTTTTAGTATACAGCCTAACTCGTGCTGTGGCATTCTTCCTTCTACCAACCGTCTCATAGTACTTCTCTTTGCCAGACTTTTGCTCTTCGTCTATCTTTTCATCAACCGCCTTTAATACTTCTTTATCTTCTGGACTATCGAAAACCTCCACCAAAATTTCTGGTCTCTTAATCTCAATCTTTACGCTTTCAACCTTTTCGGCTGGCTTATCGACTGGTGCGGTCTTTTTAATTGTTTTCTTAGTAGTTGCCATAAAATTACTTGAACTTTAGATTTCTAATTATTTTATCTCTTGATTTGTTCTTAGGCAGCATTCTATAAATCGCCATTCTAACAACCTCTTTAGGTTTTGATTTCCAAAGTTCAGATAGTTTTTTTTCCTTCATACCGCTGTGATAGCCAGAATAATGATAATAAATCTTCTGATCCATCTTCTGACCTGTAAATTTGATCTTATCGATATTATTAATAATGACTTCAACCTCTGGCAATTTACTTGGCTCAAACGAAACTAAATGTTTTCCACGTAAAGCCGTGGCAGCTTCAGTCGCTACTCTTCCTAACGCTCTATTTGTCGCATTGATTTCGTAGGTAGTCATATTTATTTCGCAGGTTTTTCGGCCTCTTTAAAAGTAAATTCTATAAAAACCATCGAGGCGGCATCGCTTTTTCTATCGCCTAATTTGGTAATCCTTGTATATCCGCCCTTGTGATCCTTGAATTTAGGAGCAATCTCGGTAAAAAGCTTGAAGATAGCCTTCGCGCCTAAATCTTTAGCCATTTCCCTCTTAGCAGCTACGCTATTAGACTTAGCCTTAGTAACCAGCTTAGAAACGTACGAAGAGATGGTCTTCGCCTTAGCAACCGTTGTCTTAATCCGGCCATGATCAATCAAAGCAGTAGCTAGCGCCTTATATAGTGCATGTCTCTGGATTGATTCTCTTCCAAATTTTCGGTGTTTACCTCTTCGCATATCTTATTTTGACTTCTTTTTCTTAGTTGATTTCTTCTCTTCTGATACTTCTATCTTTATCTCTGATATACCTCTAAAGTGATCGTTCAATATAACGGCGGCTTTTTGTAGCGCCTCTTCTGGTTCAATTGATCCGTCGGTTTCGATAGTCAAAACAACTTTATTGAAATCGATCCTGTCGCCAACGCGAATATTCTCAATTGAAAAATTAACTAACTGAACGGGTGAGAATACGGCATCAACGGCGATTGCTCCAATAGCTAGCTTCTCTTTCTTTCTCTGTTCAACTGGAACATAGCCAACTCCCTTTTCAATATCAAGTTCCATGTTCAGCTCTGCTTTTTTATCAGTCAAAGTTGCTATGTGCTGATCTTCGTTGATAAGCTCTACATCTGACGTGAGATCTATGTCAGCTCCAGTCACGACTTTATCGCCCTTAACACTCAACGTGACTTTAACCGGACCATCGCCCAATAATTTAAATCTAAGCTTCTTAACGTTTAGGATGATTTCAATGATATCCTCCTGCATATTTGCTAGAGTTGAGAACTCGTGATCTACGCCCTTAATCTTTATAGCAGTTACGGCGGCACCCTCGAGAGATGACAAAAGCACCCTCCTCAATGGGTTAGCTATCGTTGCTCCATATCCTGGCATCAACGGTGATATCTCGAAAACGGTCGTATTACCATCCTTCGAAATTGTCTTAACTTGTTCCGGTAGCGTAAGCATTTGTTTTGTATGAGCATGCAGATTAGTAATCTCCACATACCCACAAGTTATTTATAAAACTATCTTGAATAATATTCGACTACGGCCTGAAGGTCTTCCATCTTTAATCCGCTTTCTTCTAGCGTTGCTTGCCCCTTAACCTTAGCCTCAACTTTCTCTTTATTTATTTCTATCCACCCTGGACCCTGATATGCAGGGAACCATACTGGAAGTAAAGTTGTAAAATACTTGGTCTTCTTGCTACCCTCTCTAACCGATATGATGTCATTCCTTTTTACCGTATATGAGGGAATATTCACTTTCTTACCATTTACTAAGATATGGCCATGAGATACTAACTGTCTTGCCTGATCTCTTGATTGAGCAAATCCTGATCTGAAAACCGTATTATCTAGTCTGTTCTCAAGCTTTCCGATGATCTCGGTGTAAGGCTCTTCTCTTGATTCAAGCGCATGCTTAATGCCATTCTTGAACTGCTTCTCAAGCATTCTGTATGTAGCTCTGACTTTCTGCTTGGCCATCAACTGTTGCCCGAATTCAGATATCTTGTTGTTTCTTCGGGTGTGCTGACCTGGCGGATATGGTCTTCGAGTTACGGCAGCTTTCGGAGAATACGAACGATCGCCTTTCAAAAAAAGACGCTCGCCAACTCTTCGCTCAACTTTTTCTCTTGGTCCTAGATATCGTGCCATGATCTTATTTTATAAAATGATAATTAATTGCTAGACTCTCCTCGGTTTCTTACTCCTAACGCCATTATGCGCAACCGGGGTATTGTCCTGGATCGATAAAACATTCAAACCCGTTCCAGCTATGCCTCTGATCGCCGATTCTCGGCCGGGTCCAATTCCCTTAGCGATAATCTTGATATTGGTCAGATTAAACTTTTTAGCTTTCTCTACACAATCCTTAGCAACCATATTTGCGGCATAAGGAGTAGACTTCTTGGTACCCTTAAAACCCAAGCCACCAGCCGATGACCAAGCAATAATATCGCCTTTCTGATCGCTGATAGCAATAGAAGTATTATTATACGAAACGTTAATGTGGGCTATACCATTTATAACTTGTTTCTTACTACTTTTCTTAGGAGCTGCGGGAGCGTTGCTTTCTGTTGCTCCAGAAGTCTCGGTTTTTGTGATGATTTTCTTTTTTCCCATTTTATTTAAATTCTCGAATCTACTAAGACGTTAGACTCAGACATAAGTTCTGAGAGGCTCTCGGAGCGCGACTGGCGCGAGAGAGAGGGTGATTTCTAGTAAGAAATAAACCCGTACTCGAAAAACTTGTGTCTGGGCCTAACTAATATTCTTTATGTCTTCTCGGATGACGGTTTTCTGCCAGAGCCCATGGTTCTTCTTACGTTGCCCCTGGTAGTTCTTGAATTTGTCTTAGAACGGCCATGCAGCGGCAACCTGTGCGCGTGTCTGAGTCCTCTCCAGGCCCCAATTTCCTTCAATCTTTTTATGTTTCCAGTGACTTCTTTTCTTAAGTCTCCTTCTACCTTATAGCTCAATTCAATTATCTTTTGGATTTTATTTAGTTCCTCAGTCGTTAAATCTTTGGCTAGCTTATTCTCATCGATACCTACGGTTCTTAAAATTATCCTGCTAGTGCTAAAACCTAAACCATAAACATACGGTAATGAGTAAACAATCTTCTTTTTATCAGGAATGACTATACCTAGAATTCTTGGCATTAAATGAATTATCAATTATCAGTTATCAATTTCCATTTTTATTGGTAATCGTTAACTGGTAACTGTTTACTACCCTTGTCTTTGCTTATGCTTGGCTATCTTGCAAATGCAATACAGGCGCCCCTTGCGTCTTACTAATTTGCAGCTAGTACACATTTTTTTCACTGACGCTCGTACTTTCATGGTCTTTATTATTAAAATCTATAGACTATCCTGCCCCTGGCACCGTCTGGGCTCAATTCTAAAGAAACCTTGTCCCCTATCATTACTTTAATGTAGTTAAGGCGCATCTTGCCCGCCAAGTATGCCAAAACCTCTTTGCCATCGTCAAGCTTAACTTTGAAGGTAGTACCTGGCAAAGCCTCTATAACCTGACCGTTTACTCTATTTTTGGGGTTTTCGTTCAATGATCCTTTGCTAAATAATCTCGAGACAAATTAACCTTACCTACTGGAAAGGCAATTAGTCTCAATATTACATTTATAAAATGTCGGATTAGATCCCCATTTAGAAATCATGAGATCTAGCCCTGAGTATTTATTCAGTTGACGAGATTACTTTTAGCTCATTTATATTAGCAAAGAGGCTAAATAATGTCAAATTCCATATCCACACGCCTTGACTCGTCGGAATTACCAATATATCCTTGGCAAAGCTCTTAAACGGAGAAAGTCATGAAAAGACTGAATTTCGTGGATGAGGCCCTTATTCCAATTATTCTCGGTAAAAAACGCATAACCATTAGGAAGTACCGGGAAGGTTCCCACGACGTTACGTTTGCACAAATACTTCGTGCCGAGTTCCCGTGCGGTTTAGGACTTCTCATTCGGGTCACCAATACGCCCGACAAGACTCCCCTTAAGATGCTAAGCCAGGACACACTCGAGCGGGATGGCTATGCAAATCATGAAGAAGCTCTCGCTGATCTTAAAAATTTCTATCCATATCTGACGATGGAGTCCGACGTTATCGCGATTTCTTTTGAACCCCTAGGGTATTCCATCTCATTTGAGGATCAACCATTAATTGATGCCAGAGATGTAGCATTTCCCGCCTGGTAGAATACAAATCGGCGCGTATGCGCCGATTTTTTTGTTTAAATAACAGTTACAACTCTATTCAAATACTACCTCCATCTTAACCTTGGCTTTGTCTTTAGGTACAGTTTTCACCCAAAAAGGCGAGAGACTTACTTTGGCTGAATCGATAACCTTATCGGCCTTGAGCTCCTGCAAGTAATCTCTAACTTGTGAATCCTTTTTGCCCAGCAAATCGACAAGGATCTTATCAGCATCAATCTTCTTATATTGCATGCCACGGACCATAGTCGTAAACGTTAAGGTGCTGGTTGCGTCATCGTAAGCTATATTAATGTAACTCTTATCAAGTTTATCCGCCTGCACCGTAGAGGTACCGCCCTTCTCTACATATTTAACTGCTAATTCGTCTATATCTTCCTCTCTGAAGCCAATAGTTTTAATAAGGCCCGTTAGAGTCATAGTAAAGGTATCGGCTGCCTCATCTACCTGAGCCGTAGATTGTGTGTCTTTAATCACGACATTGGCCGAATTAATAATCTTTAGATTGGCCGATTGAGATTTCAACGCCTCGGCCACGACTCTTTTAAGCTCTTCCATCAAAACATCTTTAGCCGCTTGATAATCCTGATCAGTAACCACCTTAGCCTTACCGCTCGTACCACCCTTCATGGGCTGGACTGACTTACCATATACTTTCTTTAATTTCTCTTGGTCATTCTTCTCCTTGAAAGCTGATACGATGAAATCAGATGCGGCTATGTTGTATTCGATACCCGGCTTATCAGCTATTACTTCAACTTCCATAGTCCCAGAACTAGATTTGGCAGCCGGAACAGTTATAGACTTAAGAGTCCTAAAAACTAGACCCTCCTTGGTCTCGAACCTGGTAGTAGCTATTAATTGTTGAGTGACGGCCAAATCATTATATACCACAATCTTGCCTCTAGCTTTTTGGGCTACATCTTTTTCTCCAGTAGCGGGAAAAGACTTTGAGGCACTCTTCTCAATATTAAATAATTGCCCAGGTATTTTGTTGGAGTTCGGATCAACAGATGAATATTTATCAGAAGCTGAAATTTTCAACTCTAATTTTAGTGGATCTTTGGCTGGTACGATCTTAATATTGGCGGCACCGCTAACAATATATATAGTCACTAAAAGCACTCCCACCGCAAAAACACCAATGCCCACTATTGCTTTTGACATTCTTTTACCAGAAGGGTTCCTGTGTTTTGTGTACGAGCCAGCAGACTTATTACTAGATCTAAAAATCCCAGACCAGCTAAATTTTGATTCGGGCTTTCTCTTATCCCAAAGGTGCTCGCTTTCCCAAACTTCCGTTATCTCGTCCACGTTACCGCCTTTCTTACTATCCGATTCTTTTCTTACCTCAAGCTTTATCGGCTTATAACTGCCACTTTTTATCTTTAAATTTTTTATATCTGTATCGGATTGAGATATTATGTCATCCAGATTCTTTCTAGCCATAGCTGTGACGACTTTATAATCATGGTCACTTCCAGAAAAAGATATTTCTTCGGCCTCTTCATCATCGTCAGTCTTTAGATCTTTATCGTCGAATTCCTCTTCCAACTCTTCAAGGTCTTCCTCTTCTTCAATTTCTTCTTCGACTTCCTTCTCTAGATCATCCTCTTCCAGCGCATCTTCTTCGATGTCAAGCTTTTTGCCTTTTTTCACGCCTTTATCTTCTTCGACATCTACCAAATCTTCGTCTAAGTCTTCATCTTCTTCGTGTAACCCACGATCACCTAAATTCTCAGAAACGAAATCTTCGTCATGATATACTTCGGGATTTTCTGGATCATCATCATTAATAGAGCTATCATCAACCTGATTGACGGCTAGAATCGCCGACGGTTTTTTTGACCCAGATACCGGTGACAGCAAGATATCGAATTTGTAGCTCTTAGCCATCTCATTCATTTCTGGATTTGAGCTTAATAAAGATATGGATTTACCATTCTCGTTAGCTTCTTGGCTCAAGGTAGCAAAATTCTCTGGCCTACTGAAGGCTTTGGCCTTTTTTGGAACTATAAAAATAACTTCCTTGGCGGAAGCTTGCTTAAACAAATTTAATATTTCCTCGAACTTATCATCTTTGAGTACGTTTATAATCTTTGTCGATGACATATTAACTGAATTATACCACAAAATCTGAGAATCAAGGCCAGGATAGTTGATATTTTATCAAAAGAAAAAGACGCTTTCGCGTCTATGTGTGGCTATGTCAATCCATTGTCTGAGGCTCCAGCTAGGCAGTCTATCATGCCCATCATAAAATCTGTCCTCTCACTATTCGTTTCATAAGTAGCCAATATCGTAGATATTGCACTCGAACCAATAGTGTTAATGACGCAAGCACAGTATGCTCCGGCATAATAAGGCTTCCTGTCCATAACTAACTTTCTAAGTTTTGCCATAGAATCTGCGACCCATGCTTTTTGCTCAAGAACGATGGCTTTCTGGGTGGCTAATTCTGCTTCATGTCTGCGTACGACTTCTTCAGCTATTCTTAGGTTCTCCAAGGCGGATTTAACCACCACAGACTCTCCTTGGATATCATCCAAAATTGAGATAGCAAGCCCTTCTCTTAGCGTTTTGCTTTCAGGCATGGATACTCCATTCAATGAGCTACCGATATAATACAGCTTATTTCGTTCGTGTCAATATTGTAAAGGCTTCGGTCGCAGACTTAGTAATCATAAGCTCCATACGTAATTCTTTCGCGCCCTCCCAGCCCGAAATATACATTTTAAAGAATTTTTTCATGTTATCGTAATTTCTCTCTTTACCCCAAAACTTCTCATGCAGCTTCAAATGATATAGTGCCAATTTAATTCTCTTGTTTCGTTCAGAAGAGAAGGGCGCCTTTTCGTCCGACAATGCCGGATCAAAGATGCCCTTCGGAAAATTGCCTTCACTAAACACCCACGGATTCTGGAAAATTCCTCGCCCGATCATAATTCCATCTACGCCATATCTCTTGGCTTTATCCATCCCTTCTCCCACACTCAGAACATCACCGTTGCCAATTGCTACAATTCCCGCTTTTTTTATTAACTTAGTCGCTTTGGCAATTTCGTCCCAATGCGCTGGCACCATCGACAATTCCTTGCTTGTCCGGCCATGCACCGTAATTGCATCAGGCTTAGCCCTTATTATCTCCGATATCCAATTTTTAGTATCGATTTTATTAAATCCGATTCGAGTCTTAACCGAAACTGGT
Source organism: Candidatus Yanofskybacteria bacterium (assembly GCA_003514055.1). Lineage (NCBI taxonomy): Bacteria > Candidatus Yanofskyibacteriota > Candidatus Yanofskyibacteriota bacterium. Next base: position 68,119 of record DOSG01000008.1, read on the forward strand.
ATCCGGCTACTGCCGGAGCCAGCTCCACGCTTAGTCGCGATTATAATCTCTTTGGCCAATTCAGAATTTGAAATCAGCTTAGCACCTGCGCCCTGCTTCGCCACCTTCTTAACTGGACAGCCCATATTAATATCAATACCATCAAAACCAAGCTTAACTGCCAGCTGAGCACATTTATAAAAATTTTCTGGTTTAGTCCCAAAGAACTGAACCACGATTGGCTTTTCTTTCTTTGAGAATTTCAAATGCCTAATGAGCTTTTTATAACCCTTATTCGAAGACAGGCCATCAACCGAGACAAACTCTGTCCAAAGAACATCCGGCTTGCCACATTTTAAAATCACCTGCCTAAAAACAGGGTCGGTCACATCGGCCATCGGCGCCAATGCAAAAAATGGCTTCTTCTTTTTCACTAATTTCTGCCAGAAGTTCATGTTGACAGATTATACCATCTGTTTTAATATTTGCCCAGCTACTTGAAGGGAAATCTAGATGTCATGTAACGTACTTCATAAGATGCAGGTAAAAACAGCCCTCATCGTTTCTTACTCGTTAATGATCATCATGTGTCTTGGACTGTCTAGCCTTCTCGTTTGGCAAGTATGCCAAACCGAACTTCCGATTTCCACAAGTATAGGTTTCTCAATTTTTGCCCTGTTATTCCTGGGTCTTAGCATCTTAAGCGCCACGTTTATGACTAAGATAATTCGAACGAAATCTATCGATACCGCCTAACGGCGGTCTTTTCTTACGCCTTGACGGTCTATGTCAAAGCCTATACAATCCGATCAGCTGTTTTACTCGGAGGCGGACATGCGTTTTGTAGGTCTTAATCTCATGTTGTTCTGGTCTACTGTTCTGATAGTTCTAGCATATCCAGTATTTGGCCTATTCGGCTCTATTGGATGGTCCTTGGTATGGTTATTGATGATGTTGTTGTTCGGCAAGCTCACTTCTATCTCGAGCATAAAAGGTAGTGTCGCAATGTTTGGAATCGCTTGGCTGACTATCGTAATGTTCATTTATAAGCCAGAATATGCGAAGAATTTTGAAGAGTTTTTCAATAAATTATTTCCATAGGGCCTAGGCCCTTTTTTTGTTACAAAAAAAGACGCAAATGCGTCTATGGAAACATGAATTTCGAGAAGTCGAACAGAAAAGTTCTCAATCGCTGACCCCAAGTAGTATCCACCCATATCCAAGCGATACATAAGGCTAGCCAAATAGTGCCGAAAAAATAACTAAGGATAGCTGTGCGTTTATTTACTTTAGCCCAGAATTCGTCTGCGTTAATCGTCTCATCTCTTCCTTTTATGGCTAGGATCCCGACGGTACCGGTCATCATAAGATAAACAAATGAAACCACAAATGACGCCATTGAGAAATCTAACAACGTCCTTGGCCACGAATAGAGCAACATCATCGTGGCCAAAATAACCATCAGTATGGGCAGATAGAGCCTAAGTCTCGACATGTTTTTGGCCTCTCAAGAAACTACCAAGACAATAGCACATTTACCTAGATCGTCAAATAAAAAGAGCGGGCGCACCCGATGCGCCCGCGAGGACATGAAACAACTGCGAGTTATTGTAATACGATCCTAATACGTCTGATACCAGCCGAAACGGCCTCCTCTTTTGCGATTTTAATGTGGCCTATCTCGCCGGTGCGTCTAACATGCGGACCACCGCAAACTTCTTTCGAAAAATAATCACCAGGATCGCCAATCGTATAGACTGTCACCATCTCTGGATATTTAAGCTTAAAAAATGCTAACGCCCCAGAATCAATCGCATCCTGATATCTCATATCTTCAAAAGATACAGCCAGGTCATCGGATATAGCTTGATTAATTGTGTCCTCGACTTGCCTTATCTCTTCGGATGTCATCTTACGATCAAAACTAAAATCAAACCTCAACCTTTCGGCATTAATATCAGAGCCAGATTGATGGACATCATTGCCCAAGACTTTTCTCAAGGCAGATTGGAGTAAATGCGTGGTAGTATGATATTTGATTTTGATAACTAATTCCTCCTCGTTAGCGGCGGTTAAGTCACCCTTGGCAATGCCGTGGCCACCAAACTTTTTCTCCGCACCCGCCCGCGATAGTTCCTGATGCTTTTTAAATTCTTCGTCAAAGTTATCGCGATTCAAGCTCTTGGCCTTATCGCCACCAACTTCTTTGATAATTTCGTAGGGTAACCCAAAACTTTCATAAAGATGAAAGGCATTAACCGCATTCAAGTCATCAATCTTATCGAGCTCTCTCATGCCTCGCTCTAAAGTGTTATCGAACTTATCTTTCTCCGTCGAAAATTCACTGATGATCAAGTTAATATCCAATTCCGGATAATAACCGTCGTATATTTCCTGAACCATTCTAAATAAATTCGAAATTATCTGCTTCTCAATCTTAAACTGAAAAGCATAAACGATTAGACGGCGCATTATTCTTCTTAATACATATCCGGCTTCTTTATTGGAAGGCCTGAAGCCATCTGACAACATAAACGCTACGGCACGAGCATGATCAGTAACGATTCTTTTCTTTCTTTCTTCCATACTAGGAATCAATTCCATGATCGGCCGGAGTAAATCAGTATCAAATATAGTCGAGACGCCTTGGCTTACCATAACGAGCCTTTCTAGGCCCATACCCGTATCGATACCCGGCGTTTTGAGCGACTCTAGCTTCTTGTCCGCGTACTGATAATATTGATTGAAAACGATATTCCAGACTTCTAGCCCGTTTACATATATTTCCGTGGTTGGGCCACAAGGCCCTTCGGCGCCAGTCGGTCCCCAGAAATTATCTTTCCTGCCAAATCTCTTAACCACAATGTTTGGATCTAGTTCTTTCCAATATTTTTCAGATTCGTCATCAGCCGGTACGCCATCACTACCTTCAAATACAGAGACATAATCGATCTTTAGTCCCATTTCCTTAACGATAAAGTCGTAGCCATATTGAATGGCTTCTTTTTTAAAATATCCGCCAAATGAAAAGTTTCCCAGCATCTCAAAAAATGTCAGATGAGATTCATCGCCGACTTCATCGATGTCTGAAGTACGTACACATTTTTGAATAGTAACCGTATTTAAAGAACCAAAATCTTTGGTTGCATCGGCCTGACCAGTATAATAATATTTAAATTGCTGCATGCCAGCCGTAGTAAACAACACCGACGGATCAGTTGGCATAAGTGAGGCCGAGGGCACAAGTTTGTGTCCCCTCTCTTGGAAAAATTTTATAAACTTGTCTCTTATTTCTTTGTGAGTCATGTCTACATTAATTTATCAGTATTAGCCAACCTTAGCAATAAATATGCTCGGGCGTTATCTCAAGGAGAACTTCTCAAATATGATATTTGAACCTCTTAATCCGGCCGCCTTGAGTCCCGATACTAATGACTCAATCATTGGTATCGGGCCGCAGATATAAACCGTCCTTTCTTTATAGTCTTGAACTAATGCCTTGATTTTCTCAGGATCAAGTTGCCCCATCTTTTGTGATAAAAATTTAATTAGTCTCAGATTCTTGTATTCTGCAGCCAATAGATCAACCTCTTTCTCTAATACGATATTGCCTTCCTGGCGATTGCTATATATCAAGGCCACGTCCATATTATCTTTGATCATCTCTTCGGCCACGGCCTTAACCGGAGTAATGCCAACTCCACCAGCAATTAAAAGAATCTTGCGATTTCCAGCTCTAGCAGTCGTAAAAACACCATTTGGACCATCAATAATGACTTTAGTACCAACTTTTAGCTCTCTAATTTTATTTGAATAATCACCTAGATTTTTAACGGTTATTCTTAAAAATTTGTCATTATGAATACTCGAAAACGAATACGGATGAGCTTCATACCAGAACCCTTCCTGAAGAAATCTGAATATCGCAAACTGTCCACCTTTAAACTCAAATCGCTTGAGATCTTTGCCTTGAATATATATGGAATGGGACTCCTCGGTATCTTTTTCTACTTTTTGGATTTCAAAACTATGTCTCCAAAAATAATAAATTGGCCTAGCGAATCTATACAAAATCAAATTACCAAAGGCAAATACATATAACACCCACCAAAAAACTACGAATAAACCGTTATCCCTAAAATCTCCGCCGAGTTCTAATTGATGCCCAAAAGCGAGGAGGATAGCTACGTAGAGTAGTAAATGCAGATAATACCAGATCTCATATTTTAATTTTTCTAACAATATTGGGATTAATATTCCAACAGCAATGATTATAATAGCCGCTATCGTTCCATTTAAAACGTCATCGCCGCCATTCAATCTAATGAAAGTTGCTACAAATCCAGAATCTCCAGACTTAGCTACGGTCAGCAAGATTGGGTGGGCTAAGAGCATGACAAGAGTCCCAACTCCATTCCAATGATGGAAGCGAGCTAGTTTATCCATGCCAAAGATCTTTTCCAGCCAACCAGTTCGGCCAATAAGTACCAGTTGCAACAACAACGAATAGACTAGGACTAAACCAGCCAGCCGGCCCATGGCGAGAGAAATATTGGAATCCATTAAAATCCAAGAATTCAGTGACCAGAAATAAACTATCAGAACTAAGCCAATTAGTAGCAGCAGATAAGAAAATGTTTTATTCATTGCTTCTTGATTATGATGATAATTTATCAGTTATCACTGTTTTTTACAATAAAAAAAGCGACACCTATGGTGTCGCGGATTCAGTAATATCTCCTTCGGATATATCTTGCTCAGGGCTAACCACCGATTGGCCGACTCTCCCCGCCTTTATCTTCATCAGAAAATCAATGCGTTCAGTACGCCAAGTATCGGGAAAATGCTTTCTTTCCAAAAACAAAACGTACGCCGTCAAAGAATTCTTCTTATCGGTCAGAAGTTGAACTTCCCTGGACAATCGTTCGTTGTCCTTAATTATACGCCTGAACTCCCTATAATTTATCCAGAACTTTTTCATCTCTCGAAGCCTCCTCCGAATAAATAAAAAAGCTCCAAACAGAACTGTTTCAGTTACCACAGTAACCTCCCACATGAAAGAACCGAAGTGCTTGGTTTATTTTACACGTACAATTAGATTGTGTCAACAAACAAGCCTTGAGAACCCCCACAAATGCCACATTACTACAATTAATGAGATGGCGGTTAATGCCAGAAAAGCCAACCTAGCATGTCTTGACTCTCCTTTAGTAGGTAATCTCTCTTCGGCCACGCCATATATGAATAAGGCGCCGATGAGAGCAACAAGTTTTAGTAATATCATCGCCGGCAAGACGCCAATCTTTTGCATTAACAGCTTCAGAAAAGGATTCAATTCTGGGATGCCTATGCTTAAATAGAAAAACGTCCAGGCGAAATCGGCTATATTGGCTAGAATGAACAAGATTAAGACTAGCCTTAATTTCATCCAAACCTCCATTGTCAAAGATTGTGTAATAATATTAATCATATCGAATCAAGTCAAATAGACGCCGCTTGCTAGAGAAACAAAAACGGGTAGCTTATCAGCTACCCGTGAATCTCTAGCCATAACTTTATTCCGCCAATCACGACCGCACAAGAGAAGTATATAATCCCAAAGGCAAGTAGCTCTGAGTTAGTCAGATAAGCCAACTCAGAAAAGGTTATCGCCAGACAGATCATGAGTATGCCCAGAATAAAGATAGGTCCCTGTCTACCCGCCTTTACTAGTTCATAAATCAAGACTATTGGCGATAGTAGGATTGAGAATACGTTCCACAGCCAACCAGTCAAAAAGAAAGCCACATTCGTCATACGTGCCCTATTCTTCTGAGTTATCGTCAGAGGAATATTCTTCGGCAAGTCCATTCTGTATTGCGATTATCAAATTGGTCTTACCCATTTGCTCACAGTACTGCTGCGGAGTCAGGCCCCCGAGCAAATCGCTTGGTTCAACCCAAAACTCCCACATATCTCTGGCGGCGATCGAACCAGCCAGAGCGATACGAATTACTTCCGGTATCGCCGAATTCAGTGGCATGATTTTTGCCATACATACTCCATGTTTGAGAACTGCCAACATTATACAATCGTGCCATTTTTTGTCAAAGACTACGCTTGACAGTCGCTGGTTGGACATGCTATAATATATGAATAAGTCTGGTTCGTTCACAACCCAAGAAGGCAGCTATGCCACGAGCTTATGCTCAAAAATAGCAGAGGAAAAATGAAAACTCTTCTGGCGATCATCTTCACGCTCCTCTTCATCGCCTGGGGCGTCGCAATGACCTTCAACTCGATCATGTTCAATCGAGGGTGTGGAGGCTACCTCAAACGGGCCGCCGACGCCAACACGACCAAGCTGGCGACCGAGAACCTCGAGATCGCGGTCAAGTACGCCAAGGACAATGGGCTGACCTCCGGCTACACGTCGATCGTGTATCGGACTCCAGACGAAGACGTGGGCTTCTGGTACGACAACCTCAAGGAGTCACTGAAAGAGCTCCAGTCGACCAGCCCTGACGCCTCACGACTCGAGAAGACGAACGCTCTCATGAAGCTCAGAGAGACCCTTCTGGATTCCGGTCAGAGCACCAGCGTCACGGCTCCTGCCGGCATTAGCCGATACCCCCACAACGGCTTCTTGGCTCTGTGGGGATGGCTCTCGTTCATTCTGGCGATCATCTTCTGGCTCGGGGCTACCGTGTAGTAGCTACTCGATCACCCTCCCTGGCGAAGCAAGCAGACAGCTGCTCTTCGCCAGGGCTTTTTTTATTCCATCATTTTACGTAGCGCACAATATTCGCAGTCTTTTTCTTTGCATCCCTTATCCCAAAAATCCAGATTCATTATTTCTTGAGATGTTTTAATGACTAATTCTTTAAGTTCTACGACCTCATCGGACGTGACATAGAAACTTTCTTTCTTATATCTCCCCTTCTCGTCCGGCTCTATGAAATCAATGTCACCCGATATCATTTTAAATTTCTTGCCTTCAGCATAATTATTCAATAACAAATTGTAGAATACCAGCTGTCTTTTTATATCACCATTAGATGTTTGAGTAGTACCCTCAATTTCGCCACGAGTTTTCTGCCTACCAGTTTTATAATCAACCACGTTCACCTCTCCCGAGTCATTCAGTATCTCAATTTTATCTATCTTACCAGTAATCCTAACGTCCGCGGCAACGACTATCCCTGGTATGTTGAATTCATTCAAAAGATTAGCCCTCCAGTGACCAACGTAATTATCGTAATAACCAGAAAGCGATTTCTCTCCTTTCTGAAGCACTTCTTCAAAATCACTCTCCTTAAGGGGTTCTCTCTGTAAATATGTGACAAACTTACTCAATAGCATCTCTTTATTAGCTTCGCCTTCCTTGATTTTATCGAAGAAATCTTTGAGCGCACCGTGAATAGCTGTGCCATACATTTGATGCTTATCTTTGGCTTTTGGTATGCGTAACAGATTAGTATAGAAATACTGCCACGGACATCTTAGATAGTTGTTTAAGCCCGTAACTGATAACCCATTCTTAGTGAATAAGTCTTTTATGAATTCTTTGTCTTTTATACTTGTTCCAGATTTCACTTTTGGCGTAAACATAATTGTTCTGTCTCTTTCAAATCCATCTTCATACTCATCGGCAACGACGGTTTCTATGAGATCGGATTTAATCTCCTGGATAAATTGAGATGGTATCTGCTGCTTACCGGAAAGTGCTTCCTGGGCATATGTAATTGTCACCAATTTCTTAGCTCGAGTTATGGCCACATAAAATAATCTCCTCTCGTCATCATTTCCATCATCATCTGCAAGATCCTTATCCTTACAAAGGGCGCCCCTGAGGGGCGCCCTTTGTAACCCAAGAGAATAGACCGAGGCAGGCAAAGACAACAGGTTAGTTCGCCTCTTATTACCCCAGTGGCCGTCAAAAGCATTCACTATATATACATATTCGAACTCCTGTCCTTTCGATCTGTGGGCGGTCATGAGTCTTATATTCTTTGTGCCCGATTGGCCTAAACTCTTTTTAATAAGTAGATTATGTATCTGAAGGGTGTCTATATATTTTATAAAATCGCGTAGATCGTAATCTTTGTGTTTCTCCAACAATGACTTGATCTCGTTGAATAATCCATCCAATTTTTGCATCTTCTCAGCTACGTCCTTTTCTTTCATTATGTGAGCTAGAAAGCCAGACTCGTTTATCATCAACTCGAAGAATTCCGATAAGCCCTGGTTTTTCTGAATCGTAGCCCACCCCGCTACTTTTTTATAGAAATCATGAATTTTATCGGCTGATTCGAGATCAATACGCTCAAGATTCTTCTTATGTTTTACAATATCGTGTACGGGAATCTTTTCTTTGTTTGAATAGTTTATGATTTTGTATACGTCCAGCGGATCAATACCTAGAAAATCAATATGCATAGATTCGAGTATCCTAGCCTGAGATCCGAAATTATCCACCAGGCGCATTATCAGCATAAGCTTCTTAATATCGGGATCAGACAAAATATCCTGATCAGATTCTATAGCAAAAGGCACGTCAACTCTTTCAAGCATATCCGCAAAAGTAAAAACATCTTTATTGTCACGATACAGGATGGCAATCTCGGACGGCACAACGCCCTTAGAAATTAAATTCTTTATGCTTTTAGCCACGAAATACGCCTCAACTTTTGGCTTTGAAAAGGATAAAAGCCTTATCTTTTCCTCTTCGTATCTCATATTAGCTTGTAGTTGCTTATCTCCGGCCAAGATACTATGGGCCGAATCTAGAATATTTTGAGTTGAGCGATAATTATCTTCCAAGACAATTAGTCTTGCCTTAGGATACAAATTCTTGAAATATAGAAAATTCTCTATAGATGCACCCTGGAATCTGAATATGGCCTGTTTCTCGTCGCCAACCACGAATATGTTTGGATTAGGATGGAAATTACAGAGTAGCTCCAGAACCTTATTCTGGGCATTATTTGTATCCTGGTGTTCGTCTACTAGCATGTACTGGTGTTGCTCCTGCAATATCAATAAAAGATTCTGATTCTGACTGAGTTCTCGCAGAACCTCCATAATCATATCGCTATAGTCATACATCTTATTCTCAGCCAACTGCTTCTGATAAAATCCGTAGACCACGGCCAACTCCTTATTTTTTCGAATCTGCTTTTCAATTTTCTGATATTCACCCTTCATCTTACCCTTGTGTGCACCTTTCTCATGATAAAGATCGTCAATCGATGTAAAGTCTTTCTCCTCTTTCTCTACTAGCAGCTTAAATCCTTCCGGGCTAAGACCTTCGCGCTTAAGATCGTTTAAAGATTTCAAAATTTCTCGCGTGTAATAAAGCGGATCACCGAATGGCTTGAGATCCTTAAGAGGTAGGCCATCGATGGCTTTTTCGATGATATTTATCTGATCAACTTCAGTAATATTCTGCGACCCAATGATTGCCGGAAATTCTTCGGGGTAATTTTTAATCACGTCATTGCAAAAACCATGAAAAGTACTTATCACCACCGAATATCCTGGAGTGCCAATAATCTCGACTAATCGTCTGCGCATTGAAGATACGCCAGATTCTGTGAATGTAAGCGCTAAAATATTTTCCGGTTCAGTATCGGTCTTCTTTAGTATATTAGCGATGCGCAAAGTCAAAATCTGGGTCTTGCCAGTTCCGGGTCCAGCCACCACCATCACAGGCCCATCAACCGCATCCACGGCCTCCTTCTGAGCCTTATTGAGTTTTTTATATAGCTCCTCGAACTTCGCCATGATTAGATTATACATTTTTTAAACAGATCCCCGTTATATATGGACTTGCTATTCGGTCATATTAATAGACGTATCCACTCCGAATTGTTTAAAACTACCTTCCCCAAATGTTCTTTCAATTATTCTTGCTATTCTCAATAATCGGCCCGTCATTACAGCTTCTGCAAATAATTTAAACACATCTTCCTCTGAAGAGAATTCATCTGAATTTTTTACATAAATTTCTCTAACCAGACTACCTAGTTCTTTTCTCTCCTCGCTGTAGGCGTAGCCTTCTCTTAGCTTGATAGATGGGCCATCTTTTGTTTTGAAATCTCTGACCACGGCCAAGTCGTCTGCCGCAATCTCACGATTCCCATCTTCTGCAGATTTTTTGGCAATTTCTGATCTTTTTAATTCCCTTTCTTCGTATTCTTTTTTAGTAAGAGCCAGTCTACCGAAGTATCTTTTATCAAATCTTTTCATCAATTCCTCCGTTATCGCTTCGTTTAAATTATGAAAAAATATTTTATTCTTTTTCTCAGAAAAAATTTCGAAACCAATTCTTCTAGGCCCGAGAATTACCAATTCTCCTCCGTCGTCTTCGTCTTTCTCGAAGCGAAATTTTTTCCCTCTGCTTGCATTCTGGATAGATTGGAAGGAATTAAAATGTAATAGCTCATGCACCACGCGTATCGCGGCTTTGAGATCGCTGTAACTTGAATCTACGAAGATAAAAATGGCCTGAGACTCAGGGCTGTAGAGTCCATTAAATTCTTGGGTCTTGTCGCTGGCACTTTTAGGAAGATTGTGCCTATCAATCACATGGATATTCTTGGCAGGCACATCGATAGGCTCTCCTCCATATTCGGAGACAAATTCTCTTAGAAAAGAATTAATCTGTCCCAGAGCTTCGATCCATTCGGGACTTTTAGCTACTTCATAAGACTTAGTTACGTTGCTATTTAATATATCACCGTACAAGTCCTGAAAAACTTCAGCGTCAGTCCTTAGTACTTTAGATATCCCGGATTTTCTTTCAAATTTATTCATGTCTCTAGCTTAGAATAATTGAAATTTATGAACAAGGGCACTTAGAAGTAAAAACCTGCTTAAAAAATAGTGTCTGGAAATGACGACCTATAAAAATCAAAAGCCGCCTGCAAGGCGGCTAGGCTAGCCTTTACGCCACTCCCAACACAAGAATCGGCTTTTACGCATGCCAACTGGATAGGGATAATATGAGAACTCCACGATCAGTGGTCTAATCCAGTGGAATCTCGTCAATTCGAAAGCGCGGTTTCTCAAAATCTCAGGCACCCATTCTGGCCACGGCTGCTGCAACCTTCTTTGGGCCGTCTTGAGAGTATCGATATCTCCATGCTCTATGTCTCTACCATAGCCAGATCCAGTCAAATATTCTAACTGCATCTCCACATGCTGGAATGCCTGAGAGATCCTTATCGTCCCCTGATAAATATTATCGGCTCGCGGCAACGTTTCATTGAATAAAGAAAAATAATTAGGGTTAGTTTCTTTAACGAAGCCGACTATCGCATCCCAATCTTTCTGCTCTGGCTTAAATGGTCCGCGACCCTTATCATCTGCTCTAAATGTTCGACAGGAGATTAATCCACCACGCTCATCGAAAAACTTTCTCAATTGATCGAAATCAATCCCTCCTGGAGGAAAAGCGATGTAATTCGGGATATTCTGACCAAACTCAAAAAGCTGCCACATACGATGATGCTTGAGAGGATATTCCAATTCTTGTCCAACCGAGACAATGTTAGATAGAGCCGCCATAAGTCATCCTTTCAATGAGCACGAAGATAAATTATCACTATAAACATTAAAGTCAATCAAAAGCCGCCTGCAAGGCGGCTAGGAATGCGAAGTTCTAAAAAATATCTTCGCTCGGGGTATTGTTTGAAGCTCTGCCCTTCACGCTGACAGTAGTATTCTCCGGATGAGCACATAAAGCATGGAGATCAATAGCTAAGATGTCAAAATAATTTTCACAGGTAGGACATTGAGCACAGCGACAATTAGGACATTCGCCGGCCTTGTTGCCTTTCCAGCCAGGTTGATGGCAGAGACAACGACAAGGACTAGCATATTGATTAACGACACCCAGCATACTATTGCCACCAAGAAGATCTTCAATAATGTCGTGGGCCATATTGATTTCCCTTTTCAAAATACTAGTTCTATTCCAACATATTTCCATAGTTTAGTAAATAGTGTATACTGTTTCTACTATGTTAGTCGATGAACTAAAAATACGCGTTAGAGCCGGAAATGGCGGTCATGGCACCGTCGCTTTTAGCAAAATAAAAATGGCCCTTGGGCCAACCGGAGGTCGTGGCGGCAAAGGTGGCAGTGTTTGGCTAGAAGGAATTGCCGATATCGGTGGCCTAACTAAACTTAAGTTTGCCAAGACTTTTGAAGCCATTGATGGCAAGAATGGTGGCCACCATCTAAACGATGGCCCCGACGGAGCAGACATAACCATTAAGGTTCCGGTTGGTACAGTAGCTAAGAATCTAACGACCAAGAGAGAGATTGAAGTCACTAAAATCGGCGAAAGAGTTTTAATCGCGCAAGGTGGCCGTGGCGGTAGAGGTAATTTCCATTTTAGATCTTCGACCAATACTAGCCCACAGCAATCTCAGCCCGGAACAAAAGGTGAGAAATATAATTTTAGACTAGAATTAAAACTTATTGCCGATGTCGGCCTAGTTGGCATGCCCAATGTTGGTAAATCATCTCTGATTAATGAACTCACAAAAGCCAAGAGTAAGGTCGCTAATTATCCATTCACAACTCTCGAAGCGCATCTTGGTTCTTATTACGGATTGATCTTAGCTGACATTCCTGGAATTATTGAAGGTGCCCATGAAGGCAAGGGTCTTGGCATAAGATTTTTAAAACACGTAGAGAGAACTAAGGTTCTATTCCACCTCGTCTCAGCCGAGTCAGAGACCCCAGTTACCGATTATGAGGTAATGCGCGCAGAACTTGGAGCCTACAAAGAGGAACTACTAAACAAGAAGGAATACGTCTTCATCTCAAAATCAGACCTAATCAAACCAATTGAATTAAAAAAGATAATCACAAAGCTCAAAAAATTAAATAAAAATATACTTCCCCTCTCAATTCACGATTGGGACAGTCTAGAGGCAGTTCGCAAGATCCTCAACGAAATCCAAGCAGAAAAAACAGCCACCTAGTGGCTGTTTTTTTATTTAATATAGAAAGTATAAGTTTTATAGGTTTCGAATTTATTGAAAAATTGAGTCTTAAATCTTAGCGCTTGAGAATCGCTACCCTCAAGATCACAACTCTTGTATCCGGCATTTTTTATCCAAACTAAATCTTCATATAAAAGAGCCACTCCCAAATCTTTAATTGAGTAATCGTGAATACCGATACTCGCTGACCATTCGCTCGGGTTATTCGACGTCTCCCAACCAGCATTAAATCCTACCGGCTTGTTATCGACGATCATAACTCTCGAACTTTTCGTACCGCCAAAATTATTATCTATCATGTCATGATAACGCTCAGGGAGAACCGCTATGCCTACTCTGGCACGGCTAGCGAACCATCGATCGACTATGTCGTGCAAATCTTTTTTGGATAACTCGCTCGTTTCCGAGATTTTGACCGCATGCTCACGATTAAATTTGCTAAGAGCATTTCGTAGTTCTTTAAAATGACTCCCCGGTAATTCTGGATTCCAAGTGGCCATATCTACTACCGGCCAAACAATTTCATAGTCTGGTTTAAACTTATCTCTGTAATTTTTGATCGCGAAATCTTGCACGGACTCACGAACATCAAGAAAATATATCGTCATACTCTGACCTAAAACATAATCGCACAATTCTTTCAAAATTTTGTCCTGGACATTCGTTGGAGCGATGGGATCGGCTACTATCACGTGCTGATTAGTCTTTTTGTTTACATAAAACCAAACGCCTTCGCCGTCTTTCCAGACGACGAAGGCGGGGCTACCATCGTTCGAACAGCTCTTTAACCAATCAAAATTGTGATCAGGCGAATATCCAAATTTACTTATCGAAGATTCGATAAGTTCTCTTTCTTCTTCTACGTTATCTATTATCCTCACGTCCCAAGAGTAACAAAATATTTTTTTAACCACAATTTTTCTTGTAATATTTTTTCAAAGGAATAATATTTAATTGTTCAATAATAATTTTCGAAATTAAAAATTTTATTTCAAAAATTTTTCTAAATTAGAAACTAAGAACATGTCCAACGGAGAGGTAAAACAAAATGGATCGAACGGAAATGGAAATGGCAACGGCTCGCCTCGCGGCGAAACAGTAAACGGGCATCCTGAAAAACCCAAATATAAATTTCTTTTTATAAGCTGGGAAAGCTTGAGTGGAGATTTGGCCTGGCAAATAAAGAAAGAAGGCCATGAAGTCAAATGCTACATAAAAGATCTCGGCGGAACTAATGTCTACGATGGTATCTTAGAAAAAGTAGACGACTGGAAATCTTTCGTAGATTGGGCTGACGTTATTGTCTTTGATGACATCTGGTTTGGCGATCAAGCTGACAAGTTAAGAAAGGCAGGAAAAGCTGTAATCGGTGGCAGCTCCTATACCGATAGATTAGAAGACGATCGAGAGTTCGGACAATCAGAGATGAAAAGAATGGGCATGAATATTCTTCCGCATTGGGATTTTAGTGACTACGACGAGGCCCTGAAATTTATTTCCGAGAACCCAGGCCGCTATGTTTACAAGCCTTCTCTTGACGTCTCTTCCGATTGGAAAGGCCTTCTATTTATAGGCAAAGAAGAAGATGGCAAGGATTTACATCAAATTCTATCCAGCAATAAAACCGTACTAGGTAAAAAAATAAAATCTTTTCAGCTACAGAAATATGCTTCTGGAGTCGAGGTCGGTTGTGCTGCGTTTTTTAATGGTCAAGATTTTATAATGCCCCTAAACATCGCCTTTGAGCACAAAAGACTTTTCCCCGGAGAGATTGGCCCCATGACTGGCGAAATGGGTACTTCGATGTTCTGGTGCGGTCCAAATAATTTTTTCCGATCAACTCTTGAAAAAATGCTCGAACCTCTGCGCGCCTCTGGATATGTCGGATACATTGATATTAATTGCATAGTAAACGCTCGTGGCATTTATCCGCTAGAGTTCACCTGCCGTTTCGGTTACCCTACGATCTCCATTCAGCAAGAAGGGATACTGAACGATTGGGGAGAATTTTTTCATGCCATTGCCAACCATAAATCCTATGAATTGCGCACAAGAAAAGGATTCCAAGTCGGCGTCGTGGTTGCCACTCCACCATTTCCGTATGACGATAAGTCCGAGTTGGCGATTTACAACGACACATCTATTCTATTTAAAAAGCCCAATTATGAAGGCGTCCATCTAGGCGATGTAAAAATAGTCGATGGTGATTGGAAGATAGATGGCACTTGCGGATACGATTTGGTTGTTACGGGATCGGGCACGACGATGGAAGATGCTCGCCGTATGACCTACAACAGGATCGACAACATTATGATTCTAAACATGTTCTACCGCACAGACATCGGCGCTACTTGGGCCGAAGATCGAGACAAGATGCACAGCTGGGAATACATTTACTAATACAAAGAAAGCCGCCCAGGAAGGGCGGCTTTCTTAAGGCATGCTAAAATAAATATGTCTTCAGAAACACAATCATGCCAACAGCGGTCACCACAATCTCGCACCAAAAAGTTAAAGTAAATTTATCGTAATAACATCTAATAAATCTAAACCAGTAATTAAAAAATCTATCATTGACTAGCCCCAGTTTTAGATCTGTATTCTTAATCGAGTAGTGATCTTTTTTAAATGGCCATAGCCACATAACTCCATATTGTAAGGAATCTAGAATGAAGTGGGAGAACACCCCAGCAAGAAGAACGATGCCTAAATATCGTATAAATAGATCTTGGCTAATAAATATTACCAGCCCACACAGAACCAACCAAAGAAGCGGCGCGTGAGAGATGAACATTCTATGGTCAACTTCCTCTCTCTTGAACGTCATCTCCCTATTCTTGAAAAATACGTAGAAAGCATCCAGGTCTGGGATCATACCAAAAAAAGTTCCCCAAATGAGCAACCAATTAAGTTGACTAGCATCAAGCTCCGGCTTAAAGAATTTGATTATTCCGACAGTCATCAAATATCCAGCCGCTAAGTGCCCGGGCATTATCATAAATTTATATGGTTCTTAAAAATATTCCTATTCTAGCTATAACAACAAATCCTACTCCCCAAATAAGTGGGAGCCAGTAAGGCACACCGAAAAGATGCGCCTTAGGCCAAATCTGCTGATAACCTAATGTGCGCATACCTATCTCGATAACTACTCCCAATATAACTCCCACAAAATACAAATAAAACTCTCCAGAGTTATATTTAAATAACCATATGAGAACAACCGAAAATATGGCGAATACGGTAAACTGGATTTCGCTCAGCTTATTAATAGACTCCGCAACGAAAAACAAAACAAATATAGCTAGGGGTATTAATATTTCTAACATCTGGGGGGCGCCTGAAGGGAATCGGCTTCGACTCTCGTCGCCTTCCGACGACTCGGTCTAGCCACCACCTCGTGATCTCGCTCGCCCATTGCTCGCAAGACAACGCTCCGGCGTTCGATTCCAATTTAAATCATTCTGGGCGCCTGAAGGGAATCGAACCCTCGTGACCGCTTCCACAGAGCGGCGTTCTACCATTGAACTACAGGCGCCATAACAACCCGAAAATTATACCACGATTACTGCCGATTCGTAAAATCAACCGCGTCAATAAGCTCATGAAATCCTTTATCTCCAGAGAAAGACGTGCTCGAGTCTATCTTTTTTCTGAGAGCTACAATCGCCTGCTCATGGGTCATATGGCCTCTCCTTCTAAAAGCATCGTATACATCCAATACGCAAATTAATTTCTCGGGCCTATCGAATGATAAATTTTCGCCAAAATATTTTGTAAATCTTCCGTCGGCGGCGATAATACCTTCGGGATTAATACCCTGAATAAAGTGATGACTTGCTGCGGCGACGACTGCTTCTGCCGGAACCCCATCGCCGCTTATTATCTGGAGTGTCCACTCGGCATGCATATCCCAGAATTTTCTCATCACCATTTCTGGATCTAATCCCATACTCACGTAGACACCAACTCTCTCTGTATGATCATCTGGAAAATATTTTTCTAGATATTTTGCCACAGAAAGCTTATCTTCGCCACCACCCCAATCCTTACTGTCGATTGAGTATATAGTCGCGATCATCTTTTGCTGCTCGAAATTTGCTACCCTTGGTCCAGTTTTACCGACGTCCGAAAAAGTCGTACCGATAATTACTGTTTTTTGCTCTCGTTCGGTCCACCGTTCCTCTGGTCTATTATTCTCATACCAAGCGAACACAGCCCTGGCTAAGTGAATGGCGTTATGCTCGTCTTCGACGGTTTTAGTTAATTCCGCTAATAAGATCAAGCGACTAACAATATCCGGCCTTATCTTCGCTATATCTAGGCCAACCTCTGTAAGTAAAAAACGCATCCTCTCATATCCTTCAGGATTAGTAATAGATTCTTGGTTATTAATAGTATTTTGCTCCACCATGCTTCCTTATGTAAATTATCGATCTATTTGTGCGAATAATACCACGTAGTTTTTACCATATGCCTTGGCACATTTCGGACAAGTGGTATACGAGAAATATAAATTCATTATGTCGGAACCCTTAGATTTGATGTAGTCCCTCATCTCCTTGGCCCACTTACCAGCATTTTGATATGGCCCCTCGAAAACTTTCGTTAGAAATGTTCCTGAAAGCGTAGCCATCTGCGCTCCCGGCACATCTTTAGAAACGTCGACATAAATATCTGCGCCCCAAAGAGATTTCTCATCCGTTAACATTAATTGGTGAGACGCCTTAGCGCCCGCCTTTTCAATGAGATCCAAGTTTTTAATAACTCTAGCTCCCATATTAATCGGCATATGTAAAAAACTAGTAATATGATCTTTCACAAAAAGTTTATCTTTCCAAATTATCTCCTTATTCTGCCAGAGCTCAGGATTAAACGGTTCGCAACATCCAGTCGATTGTATTGGTTCTTGAGTATCCATATATTTTCATTATATTTGTTGAGTGCGCAGAAACAACTGCCCTGCTCTTCCGTAGCTTTAGCGAAGGAGGGGCATACTCTTATGATTGAATCATGCCAGTATTTGATGAGAAATCCATTACTTACATTGAGCTAACGTTATTAATTTCTTGATTCTAGGTTTGCAACAATCCAGACTCCCCATCCTGTCAAAGCAACACTTAATACAGCTAGAATTACAACACTGCTAACCAATAAGGTTGACCCACAAAAATAATCATAATTTGGTAATGCTAATAAGGAAATTACAATAGTCAATACGGCTAAACTTAGACTTAATCCTAAATTATTAATAATTTTTTTCTTATCCAATACCGACATTTTTAGGACATCCCTCTTCATTGATAAATAGCCGTAGATTCTATCTGGGTCGGGTCCATAAAAACTATGCCATTCAGAATGTATAACCTCAAGCATCTCTGCTTTATATTTTTCAAAGATCTTGCCTTCTAATCCTAATGTTTCACTTCTAGGATCCAGGCGATCTAGGCATTTCTGAAATAAGCTTAGGTAATCGTTGTTTGTTAATGCATCAATCTGATGAATCTCCGTTGCATGAATTTCTTTGTCAAGTTGAGATGTGCCTAGAAGTATGAATCTTCTAATTCTAGGATCTTTTCTTATCTCTGTAATCTTACTGGATAGCATATTAAGATTAACAGCACCAAATGTTGCTACTAGCGCTATCATAGTAGCTAGGGTCTGAGGTATGGCACTTAATGTATAATACCAATATTCCATATTAGAGATTCTTTATTTGATTCATTATGCTCTATTCCATTGGTTTTTCAAGCCAAAGGAGTCATAATAAAAACAACAATCAGGTTGCCTAAATTCATGACCTAATTGTGATGAGATTGCAGATCCGATCAACAAACACAGACTTATCATTTCTATGGTGGCAAACCTCGAACTCAATGAAGAGAATCTAATCATTACATGGAAAAGGCCGTTCGACTTAATTGCCAAACGGCCTTTTCCTTCAAATGGTCGGGCACATTCGCGCTGGTGCGCTCAGTATTTCCTCGCTCACGCTCGGTCACTGCCTCTTGCCCTCATATACGGTAAATTAAAACAGGGTTTTTAACCCTGTTTTAATTTCCGATGTCGGGCTGCCGGGATTTGAACCCGGACTAAAACGTCCCAAACGTCTCGTGCTACCGTTACACTACAGCCCGTTATTTCTAAATTATCATATCGAAAAAAACATATTTTATCAAATAATGGCAATTGACAATAAGGGTAATTGTGGCAGAATGGCAATAAAGATCCTTGAAAAAAGGAGCGCCCCATGGATGCCCAGAACAATGCACGAGTCGAAAGAAATCAAAATGGTGGCCTAGCTTTAATTCCCATGCCAGGATTTGAGAGCCTAGCCCTAGAGACAAAAACTTTAATTGAGAAGAACTATCCCGATAAAGTTGACATTGCCACGCCGAGAGTTGATCATCATAAAAGCGGTGAACCGTTTATTGAATTACCAAAAGATCATATTGGCGGACACGATTGTTTCCTACTCACGAGCGGTCCAGGCACAGAACTCATGCTGGCTCAAACCCAGATAGCCCTGGCCTACCTCGTAGGCAGAAAAGCTAAACGCATAACCTTAGTATCTGGGTATAGTCCCCTTTCTAGGTCAGATAAGGATGACGGACTTAAAGTTTTAGCGCTTAATCGCATTATTATTGATATGTTTTGGGCGGCATCATACCAGAAGCTTGAACGCATGATAGTCGCGAATCTACATTCCCCGGGCGGAGTTGCCGCTGGACGACCTGGGCTGATCACCGAAATATCTCTAGCGAGAAGGGTTATTAAAAAAGCTATCAAAGACGCAATCAAACAATTTCCCGATAGAAATATCTGCCTGCTATTCCCAGACGAGAGTGCTTTAAAGAGAGTCGAACGCGAGATCGTAGAGATAGAGAGGGAAATGTCTCGGACTTTCCACATCATATGCGGTAGAAAAAGAAGGAAAAGCAGCGATGACATAACGTTAGCTGGATTCTCTGGCGATCTGGATAAACTGGATGGGTCAATCGTCATATCCGTAGATGACGAGATAGCAACTGGAAATACAAATATCAAAACCGCCAAGGCCTTCAGAAGCTTTAGCGATATCAAGGCCTTTTGGGCCACAGTCATTCACTTTATCGGCTGCGGAAATTGCGTTAGTGCTCTCGCAGACGTCAACTGTCCCATAGATAGAATCTACGCCACCGACACGATACCCATAGATAATAGATACGAGATTACGCCACTAATCGATAGTGGTCGACTGGTAATTCTCCGATGGGCGCGAGATCTGTTCAAGATTATTCGCTACTCTCATTGGGACATGTCCATCAGAGAAATACGTTAATTTCCAAGCGGCCGGAGGCCGCTTTTTTCTTTACTTTTTGGTATTTTTGATCTATAATTACTAAGGGTTACAGAGCCTAGGATTGTCCAGGGTTAGAAGTTTGTAGTATAATCCCTGTATGCCCTACAAACATAAAGAGGATTTATACAAGGCTCAAAAACGGCATAGGGTCAAGATACGAAAAAATCTATTAGACTTTCTAAAGACGAGAGCCTGCACCGATTGTGGCGAAAAAGATTTTAGAGTATTAGATTTTGATCATATCGATCAGAAGAATAAGCTCAAATCGATATCAAGAATGCGCTCAGGTCATTATTCCTGGGAATCGTTACAGGTGGAAATACATAAATGCGAAGTAAGGTGTGCAAATTGTCATCGCAAGAAAACGTATTTACAATTAAAAGGAGGTAAATAAATACGCCCCCGTAGCTCAATGGATAGAGCAGAGCTCTTCTAAGGCTTTGATGTGGGTTCGATTCCTGCCGGGGGTACCAACAAAGTATACTAAAACGCGCCTACTTGGCGCGTTTTAGTATACTTATACTTTTTCTAAAATTTCGTTAGTACCCATATTCAGCATTGACAAGTGCCATACAAGTGATATTTTACTCTCAGTTCGTTCTGGATTACGGAGGTTAATCATGTCAGAGCAGAAGATTAGAAAGAGGAGATGGGCGCATTATTCTAATATCTGCAAGTTTTGTAATGGACATAACTTTTTACTAAATACTTCAAGACTGGTGCTAGAGCAATGCCCACATTGTGATGGTACGGGCTATGGAGATCAAGAACCGCCAGACGATGGCACTCCAGGCTCCAGCAATGCCGCATAGATCATTCGCCGACTGACGTCGGCTTTTTTGATACGCCGAAGTTGACAAATATCGCCCGCATGGTATTCTAAGTTCACGTTCTTTGAGGAGAGGTCAATGTGCCAAACAATGCCCGACGCTCCCGAGCCATTGGGGAAATTATTTCTTCAGGCAGCGAGAGACAGGAATATCGCGCTCTTGAATAGTGTTTTTGGTAGATGTCTTATGTGGGGAAAATACATGCGACAACTCCCAATTCAAGATCAAAAATGGGTTAGCAAGCACGCAGGGAGAACGAGAGAATCTGGAGTCACTGCCTAAACTAGGCAAACTCTTAGAATGTCTTCTAATCTCAACGTTCTAACTAGAAGGCGATACATTGCGTTGCCCCAGTAGCATGGGGCTTTTTCGTACCTTAAGTCGTCCCAACTTAAAACCCGTCAGCCAATGGCTGACGGGTTTTAATATATGGTAATCATATTTATTCTTGCTTCAGGGCCTCTTCCTTTGCAACCTCTTCCTTCTTACCATCCTCGCATCCACACGTGCAGGTACCATCCTCCTTTGTGTGCTCATGCATACATTTCAAACATTTTTTTTCGTCTGTCATAGGTATATCACTGATATTACTAGTTAATAGTCGACCCCCTCAAGCATGCTCTTTGCCGAGGATAATGCAAGCATACTTTGAAATCTCAGGCAAAAATGTTCTAATTGACTAATAAAAAGATTGACTGTAATTAAGACGCATCAATCTATTAAAATTATGCCTAAAAAATTAATCATAAAAATGGCTAGAAACGGCAAGGGCATTTTCGCCGCAAAAGCATTCAAGCAAGGAGAAATAATTGAGACTATCAGCGGGAAACTCGTACATCACGAAAGGGCGAGCAAGCTTTGGGATGAGAATGCCAGAAAAGCCGAAAACTTATTTCGTTATTGTGGGACAAGATACCTAAGCCCAGAAGGAGAGCTTGGAGATTATTCAAATCATTCATGCAATCCAAATTCAGGAGTTATAAAAAATAAAGGCAAATTATTCTGGATAGCCATAAATGACATTAAACGTGGCCAAGAAACACTTATCGATTACTCAACCATAATTGGTGCCGATGACGCCTGGACCATGAAATGTAACTGCGGAGAGAAGGAGTGTCGTAAAATTATAAGAAGCATCGACAAACTACCTAAGAAAATCCTCGATAGATACCTAAAACTAGGCATTATCCCAAGATATATCTTAAACACTATGAAAAAAGCACGCCCCTAAGTGACGTGCCCGTGCTAATAAAAGAACATTATCGATAGCATACGCTTTCGATCTAGCGCGATCCTCCCGAGATGACATATGTGAAATCATCCCCTTCTCTTCTAACGCCGGCCCTAGCAAAGGGCGTTTCTACGACTCCATCAGGTCCAGCCGATAAACACATTGAATTGTACGGCCACCTGAGCTCATCATCAAAGAAGAATATACTGTTAACCATGTACCTATTCCCCCAGGGATCTGGGCCGATAGCAGATAGATAAGCTCCTCTCCAGCCCATACCAATCGATGAGCTATAGCTTAGTCGCATTACATCTGGATATAGATATGCGTTTTCAATTCTGCCTCTCGGCAGATTCTGAACCAAGTGATTTTCCATTATATCAACCACCAGACTATTCTCCGATTCATAGGCCCACCCAATCGTCTTGCGCTTCACCAACATCTGTCTCTCAAGCTTACTCTCGACAATAAATGATGACTGACGATCTGAGACGCTAAATAGCGCCAGATTTCCACAAGCTTCTGGAACTAGAAATATATATCTGGCCTTAGGAGTCTCGACCTGGAACATGAAGGCATTAAGTGACTCTCCGGACCACTGAACATTTTTCAGCAGATCGACGGCGCGATCGTTAACTGCTGCCTTTGGACGATACGCCATCCACAGCATTCTTATCCCAGGATTCATTCTACATTTAACTATGCCACTTTGAGGCAATATTACCTCGCTACAAGACGTCATAGAGCCCTTCACCTCTTTAGCGTTAGAGATCCTACTAATTACAATCTCTGGGGAATCAATCTCGGCCTTAACTAATAGCTCGCGGAAATCTGCCGCATGTTTCTCTGCCGCCGATCTCAAATCAATGTCTGATTTGATTTCTGATGTAAATGCGGTAGCGCCTCCTAAATGCGTCGCATTTATCCAAGTCATATTCGTTGCTACGATTCGTTGAGAGTAGCTGATTGACTCACGAGATGACATTCGCGTGTAGTTTGCTTCATATGAATATGATCCATAATCAAAGAGCTGAGCACCCAAGCCACGAGTTCTAATGGCGTTACCTTCGCTAACAAGCAGATTCACACGATTGTTTCTCGAGCATGGGAGACGACCGTCTAATCTAATACATGGACCCGTATCCACCAACATCCTAGACAACGACACTCCAATTGCCTCACAATCTTCTTTAACCTTTACAAAACGAGCATCTCGGACGAAATCCATGATCGAAGGAGCCAATACACCAGCCAAAAGCATCAATGTAGCCAATATTATGGTCACTTCGACTAGCGATAAGCCATGCTTACCATGACGTAAGCGTTTGTATGTCACAAGGGTCTCCTTTTTTGAACGAACGGAACCTAAGGCTAGTGAACCACTTCGTGATAGCAGTGTCAATAAAAATAAGAAGGCCCGAGAACGTCTCAAGGCAATCAAAAAAGCACGCCCCTTGGGGCGTGCCTATGCCGACAGAAGATAGCCGATAACGTCGGCTACTGTATAAGTATCATCTGGCCCACCCATCAGATGCTCCAAGAAGTTGACGTCATCTCCCAGAGTAGCAATTTCAGGCTCACCAGGGGTGCCTAGATCGGCCGTGGCAAGCAAGCCTTGGCAAAGACAAGCCCTGCCTACCGTATCCTCAATCTTCCCGCCTTTGCGGACATACTGATCGACATCTTCAGACGCGCAAAGATAAATAATCTTTCCATCTTTTTCTACTGGCGTGGCCAAATAACGCAAGGCACAATATCTTGTTCGATTATCATAAACTGCAGAATCAGAAAGAGTTCCTGGTAATTCGACAACTTTAAATGGGAAGCCCGTTGGAGATACTCTAAAATCAGTTCTAATGCTAAAATTGGTGTCGACTCCAGTAGCTTTCAGGAATCCTCTTCTTCGAATCTCTCGCCTCAAGCTATCTTTCATACCTGATTGTTGGCTTAGGGCAAATATAGATCCAACTTGTATACCCTTTGCACCAGCCGATATCGCCTCGGCTAATCCAGCCGGTGAAGCATATGACCCGCCAATCCAAAATGGTAATCCCAGCTCAACGATTTTCTCAAAATCCACTCTATCTTTTCCGCCATACTCTTCGGAGTGCTTTTCTCGCGGCGGAGCATTATGCCCGCCAGCGGTAGGCGTTTCAATAACAAAGCCTTCGATACTCCCCGACGACCTAGTCAACATTATCTTAGCCATAAGATTAGAAGAGATAATGGGCAAGAAGACTGGACGCTTTAATGTTCCCAGATCAGCGCCAAAATGCTTCCCGAAGTTGAATAATATAGCCTTGTGCCCACCGATAGCATTTGTCACGCTAACCTTATAGATCGCATCCTCGCCGCGAGACAACGCGTCCATGACTCCAGGAATTTGAGTAGGAATCCCTGCACCCATGGTCACGCAATCAACTCCGGCTATCATAGCACCGGCGAGACTATAAACGTGAGGCATTTGTATTTTCTCAAGATAGTTAATGCTAATCGGATAATCGTGACCCTCTTTGGCAAGCCAGACAAAAGCGAAACTCGCACACACAAAGAGATTGATAGTTCTCCACGACGGCTTAAAGCTAAGTGGAATTACGGTCTTATATTCTGCTCCCTCTGGGATACCACCTTCAACAAAGTAATAATCTACAATATCTTTAACTGCTTCTTGGAATGGAAAGTGGGCCAGAGCCCTTCGATAGTGCCCGCCAGGATCGCCTTTTTGCAGAATACGAGATAGAATCCTGTCAGCGGCGATACCAGATATAGTGCCAAGGGCCGAGCCCTTAGATACGAGTGAGACTTCTTTAGCAAGGAAAGGATGGGATATGTAAGCCCCCATGCCTCCTTGAATTATTCGCCAGTCTAGCATTCTCGCCTCTTTTCAAAGACCACGTTAACTCTATTAAATCATTTGCTCGCAATAAAACAACCCCGCCTAGGCGGGGTTGTTTTATTGGATTGAATGAGTTCATGTCATCACAATTTGAGCGGGTAAGGGGAATCGAACCCCTATTCACAGTTTGGAAAACTGTCGTAATAACCATTATACGATACCCGCAATATCTTGCAGATTACTTAAATACGTCTACATAAGAGCTGCGTCTTGATAAAAGCATAGTATCAAAAATATAGTCTATTTTCAACCATTAGCGTCACTATGCATTTGTGAAGAAATACAAAAAAATATAGTTACCCTATACTAAGAGCATTACGACCGTTCATCTGGCTACCGAAGACGAAGAAGAATAGATTGCCGGTCAATGATGAGCCTAGACTAGACGACATAGGTTTTCGTTAAAACATTAGATAACTATTGAAATAGTCCATTAGCAAAACCGCCCCAATGGGGCGGTTTTGCTAAAAAGTATTTTGGATCCAAAATACCTAGATTATAGAATAGCTTCTTTCAAAAGTTTACCCGGTGTAAATCTTGGCTTTTTGGAAGCTTTGATTTGGATTTTCTCTCCTGTTCTCGGGTTGACTCCTTCTCTAGCTTTTCTATCTGAAACCTTGAAGATACCGAAACCGGTTATGTTGACCTTATCGCCGGTTTTCAATACTTTCGTGATCTCATCTGTAAAAGCATCGATCCACTCTAATGACTGCTTCTTAGAAACATTCATTTTCTCAGCTAAATTTTGAGCTAATTGACTCTTTTTGACTGGCATACGCACACCCCCTTTCTGTTTTAATTATTGTACTTGTATAGTACTCAATCAAAATACTAGCATAAATACTAGATTTTTGGAACAACTGCCTATCTCGCGTATTCTACGGCTCTAGTTTCCCTTATTACATTAACCCTGATTTCTCCAGGATATTTCATGTCTTCTTCAACTTTTTTAGCAACATCCTTAGCTAGCTTAATAGCTCCTAGGTCATCAATTTTCGTGGGCATTACGAATATCCTCAATTCCCTACCGGCCTGAACGGCATATGATTTCTCAACGCCCTCAAATGACGTAGCAATTTTTTCTAACTCTTCTAATCTCTTGAGATATATCTCAACAGTATCTTTTCTGGCCCCAGGTCTGGCGCCAGATATGGCATCAGCAGCTTGAACAATTCTAGACTCAATCGAAGAATATGGATATTCCTCATGATGAGCCTCCATGCCTTCGATTACTTTCTTATCTATTCCGAATTTAGCCAAAATCTTTCTTCCAATTTCGACGTGAGTGCCCTGAACCTCGTGATCAACGGCCTTACCTATGTCATGGAACAATGCCGCCTTCCTGGCAACGCTTACGTCTGCGCCTAATTCTGAGGCTAGCATGGCCGCAATATGGGACATCTCGATAGAGTGCAGCAATACGTTTTGACCGAAGCTAGTTCTAAAAGCTAATCTACCTAATAAGTATGTGAGCTTAGGGTCAATTGGGCCGACACCTACCTCAAATAGAGCCGCTTCGCCAGCTTCTTTAATTTTGTCATTTATCTCGGCTTTGGCTTTGTCTACCATCTCTTCGATCTTAGCCGGATGTATCCTGCCGTCAGCAATCAACTTCTCGATGGCTAATCTAGCTACCTGTCTTCGGACCGGATCGAAACCTGAGACAACCAATGCCTCCGGCGTATCGTCAATAATAATATCGACGCCAGTCAATCTTTCGATAGTCTTAATGTTTCTGCCTTCTTTGCCTATGATCTTACCCTTGACTTCATCGGAAGGCAGGTTAACTACCGTAGTCGTAGCATCGGCGATCTGAGATGAGGCATATCTCTGGATAGTCATAATCATTAATTCCCTAGCTCTCTTGTCTACCTCTTCTTTACCCTCAAGCTCAAGCTTTCTTATCTTAGTATAAAGCTCATCCTTATACTCCTGCTCAATCTTTGCGATTAATTCGATTTTAGCCGCATCACGTGTAAGATCGGTTATCCTTTCCAATTCTTTCATCTGTCTCTCTTTCCCCTGCTCAAGGTCGGCCTTGATTAGAGTAAGTTCAGCGGCCCTAGATTTAAGGAAATCTCTCTCAGCCAGAAGCTCCTTGCTTTTTTGGTCCAGTTCGTCTTCCTTTTTAGTAAGAAGATTTTCGATTCTAGTCAGCTGAGCATTCCTGTCTTTCTCCTCTTTTTTGGCATCTTCCAAAAGCTTAATAGCCTTGTTTTTAGCTTCAAGGAGGATATCTTGAGATTTAGATTTTGCCTCGTTCAGGACTGTGTGGGCCCTAGATTCGGCCGAGCTAATCCTAGCACTAGCTAAGATCTGACGAAGAACGTAACCAACGATAGTACCTAAGACTAAAGCCAAAAATGCCGCTAAAAGCGGATTCATTCCTAATATCATGCGATTGTGAAGTTATGTCTGTGGTCATAATCATCTTTAGATGACGTAAACTTACAGATTCCAAAACTCAAATGTTAAGTAATTACCATATTATTATATCACCCAAGGCCCAAATTAGCAACAATAGCCCTAAGGTGGCGGCCCAATTACGCTCATCAGAAATGCATTTCATTGATAGTCTGATATAATTAATCTCATGAGACCCGTCGTACTGTGCATACTCGATGGCTGGGGATTTTCCAAGCAAAAGCTCGGCAACGCTATTTCGACCGCCGAAACTCCAAACATCGACTTCATAAAAAATAACTACCCATCCCTTTTGCTTCAGGCTTCCGGCGTTGCCGTCGGCTTATCTTGGGGTGAATCGGGCAATAGCGAAGTTGGCCACCTGACTATTGGTGCAGGCAGGATAATCTTTCAATATCTCAGTCGGATAAATAAGGCTATAGAAAATGGCAGTTTTTTTACTAACCCCGAGCTGATGCAAGCCATTGATCATGCGAAAAACAACCACTCCTCTCTGCACTTGGCTGGGCTATTAACCTCCAATTCGGTGCATGCCTATACCGATCACATTCTAGCTCTCATTGATTTAGCAAAACGAAACGGCATAAATAATGTTTATCTCCACCTTTACACGGATGGCAAAGACTCTGGCTTAAAAGAAGCTCCATCTATATATAAGAAGATCGATGAGTTTATGAAAACTTCTGGTGTTGGGAAATTAGCTTCTATGATAGGCAGAGATATAGCTATGGATCGAAATGAGAACTGGGATCTCACTGATCAAACGTATCAACTCATGGTTAAGGGCGAGGCCGAATCGGCTACAGACCCATATGAGGCATTGAATAGTCGTTACGAAAAAGGACTAACCGACATAAATATGCCTCCTATGTTATTCGATGCGGATGGCACGATCAGGGACGGAGATGCTCTAATTTTCTTCAATTTTAGAGAAGATCGCATGAAGCAAATAGCCCAAGCCTTCACTCAAGAGAAGTTTGATAAATTTGAGACGATTGAGATGCCAAATCTCCTGACTATATGTATGACTCAGTACTTCGAAAATTCTAACCTCCATGTTGCCTTTCCGGCGACACAAATTAACAACTGCTTATCCGAAGTAATCAGTACAAATGGACTTAGGCAATTGCACATCGCTGAGACGGAAAAGTACGCTCATGTGACTTTCTTTTTTAATGCTCTCAGGCGACAGCCATTTGATGGCGAAACTGATACTTTGATCAAGTCAGACAGAGTGGCCACAGAAGATTCGGCCATGAAGGCTAACGAAATATGTGAAGCAGTTATTAAAGATCTAGAGAATGATATAAATTCATTCATACTGGTCAATTTTGCTAACGCCGATATGCTGTCTCACATGGGTGAATTCAATCAAGTTGTTGAGGGCGTAGAAACGCTAGATAGACTACTAGGAAAGCTAAGAGAAGTCGTCTTGGCTAAAAATGGATATTTAATTATCGCATCAGACCATGGCAATGCCGAATCATTAACATACAAAGGCACTGGGGATTCCGAAACAAAGCACAACCCGAATCCAATCCCGCTATATTTGATAGCCAGGGAGTACGAGAGAGCTCGAACCCCAGAGGAAATCATTCGATCAGAGTCTAGTCCAGGTGGCTTTCTTTCGGACATAGCTCCGACCGTGATAGATCTTTTAGGCATTCAAAAGCCGGTCGAGATGACCGGCGATAGCCTACTAGAAACACTGCTCAATTAATCTATGCCAGGTGCGTCCTCTTCAACTCTCCTCTCAAGCAAAGATTTCAATTCTATCTCCCTTAGCTCATCAATCAGCATCGTTCGCAAATCGCTAATCTTATGGCTATTAGCTATCACCCCTTCCCTAAATAGATCGGCAAAGCAGTTTAGGGCAACGGTGTGATCGATAGTCTCTTTTCTATCTAATGGATTCTCGGCTCGATGCAGAAGCGGCCATAGATTATTGACCGGCTCCAAGGAAACAAGGCGACCCTCTTCGATTAATATCCTAACGGCCCTCAGAAGATTAAGGAGACGAGATCTCCTCATCTTGATCTTTTGCTCATACGCCAAGAAAAAGGCAATCTCTTCGCGAGCCTTTTTACTTAGGTTGCTCTGCATGTCCGAGACCCCTTCCGACTAACCACTCAAAGAACGTAAATTTAAAATATCACTTTATTACTCCTCCGCCAAGAAGAAGTTGTCCCCTGTAAAAAACTGCCGACTGGCCCGAAGTTATAGCTCTAACTGGTTTATCGAATTCTAAATTACCATCATCAGATAAAATGGCTTTTTCCGATTTAGTTCTGTATCTTATTTTAACGTCAATTCGTGCTGGTAATTTAATTGGACCATTGACCCAGCTGAGATTGCTCACGACCGTCTTCGTTGACTTGAGATCTTTCTCGCTTCCAACGTAAATAATATTTTTCTCTACGTCTTTTCCGATTACATAAAATGGACCATCTCCAGATTTAATATCTAACCCATGACGCTGGCCGATAGTATAGTAGAAAACACCATCGTGAGTTCCAATGGCTTGGCCATCTTTTATTATCTCGCCTTTTTTCGATTTTATTCTTTTCAGCAAGAAATCTTTCACGTTTAATGGTCCGATGAAACAGACTCCTTGGCTATCCTTCTTCCCCGCATTCGGCAATTTAAATTTTTTGGCTAGTTTCCTTATTTCTGGCTTAGTATATCCTCCCACCGGGAATAAGCACCTTTCTATCTCTTTTTCTTTCAGAGTCCATAAAAAATAAGACTGGTCCTTGTTCTTATCTTTGCCCTGATAAAGATAAGAACCGCAAGAAACAAAGGGCGCCTTTTTGGCCCCAAAGGCGCCCTTTGTGATTTTTCTTACATAGTGTCCGGTAGCGATGAAATCCGCGCCCTCACTCAATGCTCTTTTCAAGAATAAGCCGAATTTAATCTCCTTGTTGCACATTACGTCAGGATTCGGAGTCCGACCAAGCTTATATTCTCTGATCATGTAATCGGCAACTTGTTTTTTATATTCCTTAGTAAAATCCCAGGTCTTAAATGGTATATTCAGACTAGCCGCGGCCTTCGCGGCTTCTTCGCGTTCTTCTTTCCATATACAAAAATCACCGACATCGGGTTGCCATTGTTTCATAAAAACTCCGACCACTTTATGGCCTTCTTGCTTGAGCAGTGCCGCAGCCACAGAACTATCCACTCCACCGCTCATGGCCACATAAACCAGCTTTTTGTTGTTCTCTGCTAATCTTGACATAATAGTCAAATAATTATATTATCTTGGCAGCCGTTTTACAAGAGGGGTGGGTCATCATGAACTTGCTCGTGGTGGTATTGCTATGCGTCCTTGTTTCATCTTTCTACCTAAATATGGGGTTCGGCATCAGGAAATTTGGAAGTTTAGTATTTAGAAATTGGCCTTCCGGAGCTTTTTTTGAAGAAGACATGAGATATGCGTGGGCGCTAATGTGGCCCTTCGCCATATTATTCATCGCCATCATTGCCATAATATACGCATTAGTGTGGATTTTCGCAAAATTGTTTGAAGCCATGCGCTCCATTGCTCTCTTCAGACACGTAATTAATTTCTTTGGAAGGGCAATAGGATATCTATTCCTCGGTAAAATGTGGAAAAAATAATACGGACTCGCATATGCGAGTCTTTTGTTTTATACTTTCGAGATGAGAATAAACGTAAAAGCTAAACCGGCCAGTCGCGAAGAAAAGGTTGAGAAAATTGATGAAACCAATTTTATTGTTTCAGTAAAAGAGCCGCCCATTCAGGGCCGAGCCAATAAGGCCATAATCGAAACATTGGCGAAATATTTTGATATTTCAGCAATACGTATAAGAATCGTCTTCGGTGCCACCTCTCGCAACAAAATCATTGAGATTACTTGATCGGCGTACTATTGAAAACATATTTATCAAAAAATTTCTTTGTTGCCGGCCATAGCCTCATCCTACTCATTTCCTCCTGACTAAAAAATCCAGCATCGACAATCTCGCTCTCTTGTATAATAAAAGGCTGGTCATTGTAATCACAAGTCCAGTAGTGTATAAATCTATCCTTCACATCGCCGAAGCCAGACGCGACTTCCTTCAAAGGAAACACCTCTATTCCCAACTCTTCTTTTATTTCCCTCTTTAGTGCGGTCGCCTCATCTTCGCCTTCTTCAAGGTGACCTCCGGGTGGGTAGTAGCAGTCTTTAAAATCCTCGTAAAAGTCAGATCTAACGAGTAGAAATTTTTCGATACCGTCTTCTTTTTTTGATATTAATCCTACTACTGCATGCTTAATCATGTTTTTATAAGAGTTGCATTAAGACTTTCATGTACACATTGTAGCGATAAACTTCAATAAAATAAATATATAGGAGGGAGGCCTTGCGCTCAACTAAAGCACGTATTTCAACATCAGCCAAAAATGGCAAAAACTACCCGCCAAAACAAAGATATGAAATATTTCATGCATTCCAAACCAACGTTTTCGAGGTATGTATCTTTCTAGACCAAAAAATATCGTGCCGACAGTGTAAAATAGCCCACCAGTAAAAAGCCACACCAATCCCCCATCTGGCAAAGATTTAGAAAGCGGAGAGATGGCCACGACTGCAACCCAGCCCATTAATATATACAACACCGTAGAAAGCCACGACTTGATCTTTAACTCTAAGAATTTTATTAATATTCCAGCGATAGCTAGACTCCAAACTATGCCAAATATGCTCCAGCCCCAACCACCCCTCAACACGATAAGGCAAATAGGCGTATAAGTGCCAGCTATAAGTACGTAGATTAAAGCGTGATCGAATTTTTGAAAAAGTTTTTTTCTGTTATTCTCCGAAGAGATGAAATGATAAAGTGCACTTGCGCCATATAATAGAACTAAGCTTATACCATAGATTGAGAAGCCGACGACCTTCCAAGCATTACCCTTAATAGCAGCCAAAACTACGAGCAGAATGAGTCCGACCAAGGACAAAATAGTCCCCAGAAAATGGGACAAACTGCTAAAAGGCTCGTTTTGCTTTAGTTTTTTGAGCTCGTCCATAGATACTCAGTACTAATCGTATTTCTGTAAAAAACGAATCTTGGCTAGGTAGCCCTTTGTTTCTGGGAGTAACTTGCCAAGCCAATCACTGAAACCGCCGGCTATGGCGGCCTTCAACGAGCTATTAACTCGCGCCGGTGAGCCGTTGTATCCAGCTGCTAGATATTCTTCGAGTTTAGGGTCGTCAACTATTCTACTTCCATGGACTTTCATTAGGCCTGCTAAATTATAATCATACAAAAGCACAGCTGCCATCATAGAATTCAGATGGTTAGCCGCGCCTTTTTCAAAGTCACTAATTAGTCCGGCTTTGGAATATATTTTTGCTAGCTCTTTATAAGTTCTCGGCGTAAATTGCACCCAGCCACACGCCGCCGCATAATTACAATTATCAGCGTAAGCCCCAGCTCCATTAGCTCCTATTATAATCTTAACTCTTTCGGAAGTTTTAGTTGGATCAAGAGTAAATTCTCCTAAATCGCTGTGCTCAGTTATGGGAATTTTGATAAAGTAATCTTTTCTTAAAACCGATACATCGGATACCAAAATCTTGGGATAAGCCCTAGATAATACGCCCTTAGATTTTAACGTAGCATAGGCCTGATCAACCATATCTCTGACGTATTGGTTACCCAAGGCTATCATCTCTTGAGTGTGGTAATCCTCACTATACGGAGCATAAGTTACATATTTTATGTTAACCTTATTCTCATATACGAAACTTTTTTTACCATTTTTCAAAGTCACCGGCTTCTTTATCTTCACATTCTCGGGCTCGGGCCATTTATTGAATAAGACCATGGCATTTGCCGGCTGAGTTACCTTATACTGAGTTGCCCAATAATTCCAGCGTATGCCATTGGACCTCTCTACAACCTCTATCTGATAACCAAGTGGAGCAATTAAATCTCCTCCTCTTTTAATTATTTTCACAACCTCCAATGCGCCAGAGATTTTATCCATGACTACCAAGGCGATTTCTCTTTCCGGATCTTTTAATGATTTATCAGATATTTTAATCTGACCACCATTGATTGAAATTCTTTTCTCTGTGTAGGGAATATCTTTCGTGCCCACCTTGAGCTCAATATCTTTTAGCAACAAACGCGCCTCTGAAATTTTACTAGAAAAATTCCACGTAGAGGGAGTTGGCGACTGCTCGACGATCATGGTCGGCCCAATCTCTATATTGTTCTTCTTCAACGTTATCTTGGCTGAAACGTAAGTCCAAGTCAAAAACAGTGATACGACTATTACAATACCAAGTGCCCATTGGACTTTTTTCGTATTTATCATAGATTTGGCTCTATCTCAGCAGCCTTTCTAATAACCATGCTTGAATACGAATAGCAAATTGCCTGAGTACAATTTGGATTGCCACTCACATAAGCCTTTGCTGCTCTTATCTCTCCTGCTTGAGTTTTACTATTGGCGCCGCCTGCGGCTAACTTGATAGCCGAGGCCATAAATGCATCTTCGATATTCCAAGGATTAGGAGGATTATGGCCCGTTAAAGCGGCTACCTTATCGACATATCCCAGCCAAGTAGTTGGCAAAAATTGAGCTGGCCCTAGAGCTCCTCCGCAACCATAATTTGGCTCTCTGGATACTTTGACCGTATCCGGATTCATACCTAGGCTATTTACTATCTTCATGAAAGCTGCCTTTTCCTGTTCTGCTCGCTGAGGCTTGCCCAAACGCTTATAGCAACCATACATATCGTCAATCCATGTTCCCGTGCCAACATTTTTACCAAGCCTTGATTCTATCTCTAGAATAGCTATTAGAAAAGCCGGCCTGATACCTGCCGCAATGGCGGCCAATTGTCCAAATTTAATGGCATCCTCCACAGAAACACCGTTCTGCTCTAGATAGGTGATCTGTTCTTTAATCATCTGGATATCTTTCTGGGACTTTTTAACCAACTCTTGGAATTTTGACTCCTGGCCCTTCGTATCTCGCAATATTTTGTCTTTAGTGCTCTTATTCTGCACCAGATTTTTTTTCTCTAATTCTTGGATTGTCTTAAGCTGAAGCATCTCATCTTTTTTGTCTTCAAGGTCAATCTTTTTAATTTCCAAGCCAGATTTGATAGATCTTATGCTATCAATCGTATTTTGAAGATTTTCCTGAGTAGTTCTAACATTATTCAGCTCATTAAAAAAATCTGACAAAGCCCCATTTTTAAGAAGTATTTCGGTTAGAGTTTTCTGATCGTTCTCATAGGCAATCTTTAGATATTGAACCAAGGCATTCTTATGTTTGCCTATATCGTCAAGAGCATTAGATATTTGTATCTCAGTATCACCTATCTGTAGGGCGGCCTTATTGATCTGAAGCTCTATGCTTCGTATTTCTAATTGAATTTGGTTCATCTGGCCATTTAATCTTGAGATCTCGCCCTGCAAGGTAGCTGACTTAGAACGATTTTGATCTATTTGCTTCTGATATTCATTAATTTGGGCTTGGATTTCGTCTATCTGCTTTTGTTTCAGGTTTATATCGTCTTGTGTGCTGGCGGCAAAAACGCCATTGGCAAAAAACATGGCAGTAATCGCGATTAAAATGACTAGTCCCAACCTTAACTTGTTGTGATCGCGTAGTCTTATCATCTTAGTCCATTATAGCATAATTTAAACACTGCCCATGCCCAACACGCTCAAAACTAATAAGTGGATATTCTGCCTGACTTGAGACGATAAATCCTATATACTAATATTAATGATCAAAAAGATATCATTATTTATTCTCGCCTTTACGGTCGGCTTTGGATTATTTACATCTTCAGCTAAAGCAGAAGAATGTCCAGCAAGTGGAAATTATGCAGACAAGCTAAGAGGCGCCATGGATGCCATTCTAAAAGCAAATCCGAGTCTTGCCAATTCAACCAATACAGAAGAAAATAGTTTCGACTTCATAAGCTTGGTAGCAAAAAAGCCGCCGACGGGATTCAATGTAACAGATCAGGTCTTAAATGGAAACGGCAATCCTAATAGTGGAGATCTATTAGCAATATGGAAAAAGGGGGATGCTAAGATGGAGCGCTACGACGTGATAGCGGCCGTTGGTGCGGGAGATAGAACGATAGAATCCGCAGTAACCACTCAATTCGTCGGCTTAATACCTCTTAATTGTACAAGTAGCGGAGGAGGCAAGGAATGTAGTTGCGGTACCTCCGAACAAAATGCATCCAGACAGTGTGCTGTTGATGTTTATCAGGCTGGCGCTAGAGCAAAAGATCCAATTGCCATCGGAGCAGAATGCCGCAGTGCCGTCTGGTTCCAAAGAAATACCAATATAGCATTGTCCTGTTCGTCAGACTTTATATTTAGAGGGACACCCGCAAATCAGTGGAAGACATGGAGCGAAAACCAAATTGAGAAAGTCGTTAGGGCCTGTGATGGAGACAACGTGGCAAACGCCGATAAGATATTAGCAGCCCTTGAGGTAGTCTGGAGTTCTTGTTTGCCCGATAGAAAAGGAATTAGCTGTGTCTGCCAAACAGCAGAAGATGGAGAAAATAATTCATGCGCGATGTTTATGGGAGAGATAGGCCCACCCACGATTACCTCTTTCACTCCGACAAAGGCAACGATCGGTACAGAAGTGTACATCGAAGGCACTCACCTGCCAGACAAGATTGAGCTTCAGTCTTCCTCGCAAAAATACACCCTCGCTAGCCACGTTAATTCGACTTTCACGGGAACGACATTTACAGTTGATCCATCAGTAGAAGATGGATCATACACTCTTTCAGTAGTTGGAATAAATGGAAGCGCTACAGCCAATCAAAAGCTGGTCATCACAGCTGGCGGCCCAGACTTCGCCGGCCGCACATTGCCAGCCACTCCGACTGGATATCCAGAAATGGGTGGCCTGTTGGGCATGATATTAACATGGTCTATTAGATTATTAGGCATATCCATATTTATTGTGGTCTTCTTAGCTGGCGCAGAATGGTTCTTTAATCAAGGCAATCCATCGATGTGGACTGGAGTTAAGACTAAGATACAAAATGCCATCATCGGAGCCATTATGCTTTTATCAGCCTATCTTATTCTATACACTATCAATCCCGACTTAGTTCAAGGCACATTCGAACTGCCAGGCATAACAGGAGGGAATACGGCACCAACAGCAAGTCCAAGCACTAGCCCATCGACACCGCCTACACCAACATCGTCCGGAACTCCACCCGAAGCTTGCAAACAAAATGTAGGCGGGACAGCATCTTCTGGCTGTACTCAAGCAACCTGCGTCGACATATCTAACTACACCCCTACCCATGGCTGCGAAAGTAATGGTGGCAAATGTTACGCATCATCTCAGGCAGCCCAAAAGATACAGACTCTCGTTTCACGATTCAATGCCCTGTCAGGTGGTAGTTGTTCTCTACGAATATCTTCGACAATCCAAGGCCCAGGCGGACCGAGTATATCTGGATGCCACAAGCCAGGATCTGCCAATGCTGGGACATGTGCCGACTTCAACGTATCTCCGCACGGTTCTTGTTATAAATTCTTCTACCAGGCAGCAAAAGAAGCTAGCGTGGTATCTTTTCTAGATGAATACGTGCCAGCATGTATTCCTGCCAATGCTACCGGAGGGAATATCCACGTAAATTTCTAATAGATTACACTTTTAGAATAATCAGTACCTATGGGATACGCGGCCATTATATTAGTCATAGCCACTATAATATTAGGAACCTACGCTGGTCCTGGCCTTTCCAATACACTTAAAGATGGATTAATAAGCAATATTGGCGAGGGATTCAAAGATCTGATACCGAAGAGTGAAAATGAGATAATAATAGAAAGTATAAATTCGACCAGCCGAACCTTGGAAGATTTCTTTAATAATTCTGCGAATCAAATTCTTTCGGCGAAAGACGTATCAACTGAAGATAAAGAGGCGCTCAAAAAATCCATCCAGGCTTTCGTCGAATCAAAAGACCTAAATGCGAAGATAGAGACAAAACTCAAAAGCGAAGAAAGCCAAGGATTAGTCAGCAAAATAGTTGATAAAGTAATTGGAATCGGCACATCGAGTATCAATAACGCGACAACGAACAATAACCCGCCAGAGACTACCTACATACCGCCTCAGTGTAAAATGGTCTGCGATCCATAAATTGAAATAAAGCTTGGGCCTTCGCTTCGATCAATTGGCTCGGCACAAACGAAGCATAAGAAAAAGCCGAGCGTTGCTCGGCTATATATTACTGACTCCTCCTCAACAAGGCCTGCTGAGTCTTGGTCAGGTTCTTCACGTCGTAAAGAGCGTAATTTGAATATTCTGCATTCTTGGCTACTGCCTTAACCAGAACATCTTTCTGAACTCTGGTTAGACCCTTCATGTCGCGAAGAGTACGATATGCATATCTTACTTCTTTGGTCACTACTTTAATTAAGACATCTTTCTGAATTCTGGTCAGGCCGCCTACCTCGTAAAGAACGTCATGCGCATGTTCTGGGTTTTTGGCCAAACCCCTGACTAGAATGCCTTTCTGAGTGTTGGTCAGGTTCTTCACGTCACGAAGAACGTCAGATGCATATTCTGCACTCTTGGCCACGCCCTCAATCAAGATATCTTTTTGAGTCTCGGGCAGATCGCCTACCTCGCAAAGGACAGAAGACGCATCGGTCACGTCTTCAGCTACACGAGGAATACAGATATCCATGAAGGCCGATCTCCAGAGCTCGGGAGCTCTTATGAGAATGTAACTGGCATCGTCTGGCTGAAGAGATCGTTTGAGCATTTTGCTCCAAGTATCAAAAAGAGTTTCGGGGGATTCAAGATGAATGGCAATTTCAGGTGGGAATTGAGTTTTATCCCAAAAATCCCTGTTTTCGAATTGAGGCAAACTTTCTGTCACTGGGCCATAGAAAGCATCAATAGCACTGTGCCCCAATATGTCGTTATGCATCGTACCTCGTAGAGTCTCTCTCCCATGAGGAGAAAATACATCTTTGTCCGTCAGAAAGTAGATATTCCCTTTAATATCCTTCTTCCAAGAGATGAAGTCGCACATGACACGCTTCCTTTCAAGAGAACTGAGGTGAATATACCACGCCCAAGCGGCATATGTCAAGTAGAGCATCATGTCTCAACGGCTCGAAAAAAACCCATCTAGCAAAAAGTCTAGGCTTGGGCCTTCGCTTCGATCAGTTAGCTCAATTCAAGCGAAGCTCGGCTAGTTTTCTCATCATTCACAGACAAGTCATGTATTAGAGGGTAGGTAGATAAAGAATCCAAAAAGATAGGTCGAGGGCGATACAATCACTAAGAAAGAAGGCCTCCGCTTTGCGGAGGCCTTCTTTAAATAATAGTGCGAGGGTTACCTGTCTTTTTGGTTGTATTCTTTACTATCTATCCCGAGAATACATGATACAGGCGAGGACACGATGAGAAAACTAGCTGAGCGAAGCGGCTATTCATATCTCAACGCCTCAATCGGACTCTTTTGCGCCGCTTTTCGTGCCGGGAATATGCCGAAAATAAATCCTATCGCACTAGAAACGAATACTCCCAAGAACGCTCCAAGATAAGAAAAAGCAAATGGGAAGTTAGTCGTTGTCAGATGATTGATAGAGAAGGTGGCCGCATAAGCCAACGCTGTCCCTAAAAATATTCCAACCAATCCCCCGCTGACCGTAAATATGATTGCCTCGACTAAGAATTGAGTAAGAATATCTTTGTTGGTAGCTCCTAGAGCTTTTCTCAGACCTATTTCCCTAGTTCTTTCGGTAACAGAGACGAACATAATATTCATAATTCCGATACCTCCTACAACCAATGAAATCGCCGCAACAGAGCTCAATAGTATAGTGAGAATGTTCGTGATTAAGCTTACCGTGTCTACTAAATCGGCCTGGGTCTGTATAAAAAAGTCGTCCTTGTCTGGATCAGTAATATTATGATTCGATCTCAATACGGCCTTAATATCGCTGACCACATCTGGGATATTCTCAACCGTATCGGCAACTACAACTACGCGGTGATAATATTTTATACCCAAGACATACTGCTGAATAGTAGAAACTGGGGCCACGACTGCCTCGTCAAAGTTAACAAATACGGCTTGTCCTTTTTCCGCCATAAGACCAACAACTCTAAAATATTTATCTTTTATTTTTATCTTCTCACCAATTGGATCAGCAAGGCCAAATAATTTTTCAGCCACCGTCGTCCCAATAACTATTACATCGCTTTTTTGAGCGACATCTTCGTCAGTTATATTTGTTCCCCTTGCGATATCAACTTGGAATAAATCGAAAAGCCTCGGATCAGCGCCCAGAACAGTAGCGTTGTAAGTCTCAGAATCATAATTAACGCTCGCCGGAGTAAAGACCATTCCCGTAATCTTGGCTGCATTCGGGACATTACTCTTCTTGGTTAAATCCTTTAGATCCCTTTCTTTCAGCGAGTCGGCTAGCAAAGTGCTAGAACCATCAGAGAATCCTTCGGGCTGACGACCAGGTATGATGAAGACATTAGTTGAGCCCAATCCCTGGACCTGATCGACGATAAGTTTTTGAGCGCTCTGACCTATGGACATAACCAGAATGATAGAAGATATACCGATAACAATCCCGAGAATAGTTAAAGCTGAACGAGTCTTGTTCGTGGATAATCCTGTTATCGCCATTTGTACGGTATCTCTAATCTTCATTCCGATTATTTAAAGAATCCCTGCTTAGCGATTAATCGACGATTCTGAACCTTCTCGTCTCTATCAATTAACCCATCTTTGATATGTAATATCCTTTCAGCGCATTCAGCGACATACGATTCGTGAGTTACCAAAATTATTGTATTTCCCTGGGAATGTAAATCTTGCAAAAATGACATAATAATCTCACCAGACTTAGAATCCAAGCTTCCCGTTGGCTCATCAGCGAAAATAACCTTAGGATTATTAACTAGAGCACGGGCGATAGCTACTCTTTGCTTTTGGCCTCCAGATAGCTTCGTAGTCTTGAAATCTACCCTGTCATTTAGGTCCACCAAGCTGACCATGTCTCTCGCTCGCTTGTCTCTTTCTTCCTCGGATAACCTAGCATAGATTAAGGGCAATTTAACATTTTCCAATACCGTCAATTTGGGTAGAAGATTAAAAGCCTGAAACACGAAGCCCATCTCTTTGTTTCTAATATGCGCCAACTGGTCGTCTGAATACTCGGTTATATTGTGCCCATTAAATATATATTCGCCACCTGATGGCCTATCAAGCACTCCGAGAATTTGAAGAAGAGTAGATTTTCCGGAACCAGATGGACCGATGATGGCGACAAACTCGCCTTCGTTGATAGCCAAATCAACGCCATTCAATCCGGGCGTTCTTACGTCACCATCCACATATATCTTCTCTAGTGATTTAACTTCAATAAGAGCCATAAATAATTATCGAGTTAAGGGCGCAGATGTTAATTTTGAGAGACCCGCGCAGAGCCGACTGGGCTCGAGCGAGAGGGTGATTTCTCAGCAGAGAAATACAACCCGTGCTCGAAAAGTTAATATCTGCGACCTCTCGACGCACCTTCTATTGGATTAGAATTTTATCTCCGGCCACGAGGCCACTAACGATCTCCGTTTTTCCGTCTGACCCCTTCAGTCCTGTCGTAATTGGCATTTCATATACAACAGCGACGTCATCTCTTGTAGCTACTGATAAATTAGCAAATCTTGTGTTGGAAGCATCGTCTTGATTAGCCACCACGATTTTTACATATTTCTGGCCATCTCTTTGATAAATAGCTCTGGTCGGAATTACTAGAACCCCGTCTCTCATATCATTGAGTATGTCCATATTAGCAGTTAAGCCCGAACGAATCCTCTCATCGCTTTCGACAAACTGCAACTTAGTCTCATATGTCGGAACTCCATCAATCATCTTTTCGGCTGGGTATATGCTTGTAACCTTAGCCTCCCAAGAAAAATCTTGACCAAAAGCATCTAAGGTCACCTTGGCTGTATTACCTACATTAACCTTAGATATGTCAGCCTCTGGTATATTAGAGGTTATTTCATAATTTGAGTTGCCTAGAACTGAAATCGATGTCTTGCCTGGCGATACTATCTCGCCTCTCTGAATGTCCACCAGCGAGACTATGCCATTAATCGGAGAATAAATTATATTTCTAGATATCTGAGCATTGACCATGGCTAAGCTAGCTTCAGCCTGCTTAAGTTGAGCCCTAACTATCTCCACGTCATATGTGGTAGTTGGAGCTTTTTTAAGGTCTAGTTGGGCTTTGGCATTATTGAAAACGCTCTCAGCGCTCACAACTGCTTGCTCTTGGGCAGTTATGGAAGAAATTTGCGATATGACATTACTCCTCGCAGAAATAATTTTATTTTTTTCACTATCAGTAGTAGAGACGCCATTCATTCTCGAATATATGGAATCCATGGCAGATTTGACGCCATTCAACGCCGTTCTCGTGTCGGTCAGCAATAATTTTATCTGATCAGCCGACGGATTATTTTTTTGTTCAGTTAATCTACCGATAAGACCAGTCTTTAGTTCCAAAAAATACCAAGAAGCAGCTCGGCCCAAATCGGACTTGTCATATATAAGCTGCAGCACGCTGGCTTTATGATTGGCTAGATCAATATCCTCAGAGGAATTTTGAGTAAAATATATAGATTGAATATCCGTAAATGTCACCATCGCGCTGGTCGCGACGTTTATACTGCTTCCGGCGACATCAATAGAATTACGAGTACTCGTATCATTTAACGCTTTGAGGGCATTGTCATAATTAGTTTGGGAAACTTGAAGATCTTCCAATCTTGGACCAGCCATAAGTTGATCTAATTTTGCCTTTGCCGAATCAACTGCGGCCTGAGCGCTATCTCTCTGAGCACCAAGTTCACCAAGATCAATCATAGCCAAGGTCTGGCCACTTTTCACTTTATCACCGACTTTAACGCCAATCCAACTTACTCTGCCTGAACCACTAAAGCCTAAGTCCACCTTGTCTGATTTCTGGACCCGGCCAGTAGCCGAAACAGCCTGCTCAATCCGTCCGATTTGAGCCTCGGCAGTTCTATGTGTGATAGCGCTATCTTTGAATAGATAGAAACTGATCACTGCGATGATCAAAACAGCCAAAATTAGAAGATATTTCCTTCTCTTTATGAAGGCGCCTATTTTGTTTATTTTATCCATTAGTGTATTGATATTATCCATATAATTCCCCATATTATACTAAATTATTCACCGAATGTAAATACCGCCCCTTTAGAGCGGTATTTACGACTTATTGGTCGCTTTTCTAATTAATCGGGCACCCGCTCTCTCTGGCTAATTTTTCAACCCCTTGCGCACCTTCGAATCTCTTACCATCGGGGAATACCCAGGTTGGATATCCAGAGACCTTAGCATCAACGCATTTCTGCGTTTCTTCAGTGCACTCTACATATGGTACATATTGGAAGGAGCTTCCGAAACCTTTCTTCTCGCTCTGACAGTGACTGCACCAATACGCTCCATACATAGTAATCTTCTTATCGGCTAAACATTTTGCCAAATTATCATACTTGCCATCGGGCACATTCGTAGTCTTTCCAGTGAGCCAAAAGACGAGTCCAAAAAT
The DNA here is from genome assembly GCA_003514055.1 of Candidatus Yanofskybacteria bacterium. NCBI lineage: Bacteria > Candidatus Yanofskyibacteriota > Candidatus Yanofskyibacteriota bacterium. Next base: position 111,458 of record DOSG01000008.1, read on the forward strand.
TCCAACTAAGATAAGTACAACTCCTCCGACTATTATATTATTCTTATTCATCGCAACAATTCACTAATTTATTAACGATGTCTTCAAATTTCCAAGGCTTTGATTCTGGATCTTTGGTAGCGCCTCCTTGATTATCCGTCATAGCTTCACTGATTACCTTCTTTACGTTAGACATATCTATAAGCTTTAGTCTTATGCCCCAAAATATCGAATAAGTTCTATACGCATGATCGTACATCTGCTTGGCTTCTTCTTTCTTGCCGTCTGAGTAATATTTTGTACCAACTTCGATCATTCTCATCGTCGTGGCTAGCAAATGTTTTGACACGCACCAAGTTTCGCCCTCATGCTCATCTATCATCTTCCCGAGTAGAACTTTACGTATTCCCCTGACTTCATTGAGCATATCGAAATAATCCAGCTTATTCGTTTTCTCGGCAGTAAAATAAAAATGCTCCTCTAAGCTTACGAGATTCATAACAGCGATACTAAGATCTTCATCGCTAGAAAGATCAAAAGCCTTGCCCTTTTTTAAGTCCGATATTCTTTCGACCAGCTTATCGAAACTCTCCCTATTTAATTGATCCATAATTGATAGTTAATTAAATTATCACAAATTAATTTATTGAAAAATGAATATAGCTAACCCCAATAATATCATGATCAGCCCCATGAATAATCTCGTATTTCTAGATTCCTTGCTCCAGCTTTCTACCTTGCTTAAGACTACCTTGTCACTTGCTATAAACAATATCACAACCAATGGCAGGACAAAAATTAAATTATAGAATAACAGATACATAAATCCGGCTAGATATGTCTGACTGTCGTGTACTAGCCCCAGGACCATCAGATATGGCCCACCAGTGCACGGGAACTCGTACATGCCCACTACCACTCCCATAATAAAAGCAGTTGGCACAGAGGATTTTTCGATTAAACGACCAATCTTATCGTGTGCTGATTGAGGGATAGCCAGACGAATTGGAAATTTAGGAAAATAATTATTGATAATTTCAAGTATCCCGAAGGCAATCATTACGCACGCTCCCGCTTTAGAAAGAAAATGCGGCATATTAAACAGACTCAGAACTCTAAGAGTTCCTAGTCCTATAAGTATGTACACGGCAAAGATACCTAGAATGTACATACCCCCTACTGCAAGAATGTGAGATCTCAGCTTACCTAAGCTAAAAAGGAAAGCTATAGTGATTATAAGAATTGAAAAAGCGCAGGGGTTCACGCTATCGACCAATGCCGCAGAGAATAATACTGGAAACAAATGTTTATCTCCGGAATAGGCCTGGAATATGTAAAACAAAACGGCCGCCAAAGCCAAAACAAATACGGCCGCTTTTAATCTCTTTCCCATCTGAAAATAATACCACACCCGTCACTTCTTGAGAAACCGCGCCTCACCTACTTCTTGCACCTATATATCACGATCTGATTACTGATTTCATTGCCAGTATCAGCAAACTCCTTAACTCGTTGACAATACTTTTGAAATATTTCTTCGCTAAAATAGCCTCCATAGCCACCATCGAAAATGCCAAATTCTGGATAATGACTTACCCTTCCCACCATGTATCCGCCGGCCTCGGCCAATGCGCCACTTACGGCGCTTAGATCCTGCGCGCCAGAACCAAAAGCCTGAGCATTGGTGTCTATAAAATTGCCAAATAACTCTCTACCAGAAGCTAGGGCTATAAGTGGTGCTACCTCGTGCGATCCATATAGAGGCAGAGCATCAGGCAGAGTCCTTACATAATCACCAATCTCATACAAATTAGTGAATCTGCCCCGAGTAGAAAAGTCCTTAGCATACCCCACGAATGCATGCGGAACAAATATTATTAAAAGAACTAGAACTACTTTTACTAAATTTCTAGTCCAATTCACCAAACTCCAAAATTTATCGATAAGTATCAACGAGAAAAGTACTAGATACGGCATTAGGGAGCCAAGATATAGGTAGTATATATCCTTAAAAAATATGAAGAATGCCAACGTCAGGATCCAAGAGTAAAACAAATAGCTTCTCCTCAGAAAATATGCTCCTACAATGCCGAGAGTTATCAATAGCCACTCTCTAGCCAGGAAGAAGCCAAAAACATCAACCTTATTCAGGCCCTTTGGTCTACTAAATTGATGCATCACCATGTAATCAAAAACCTTCTGCGGTGAAGCCAAGAAAAAAGGCAGCATGATTAATCCCAAACCTATGCCCATACCAATCATGATCTTCTTCAAATCACAACGCTCCCCTCTAAGATATAAATAGATAATAAAGCCCAGATAGGCGGGAAGGATATAGAGTTTAGTAAGGAAAGACGCAGTCCAAAGGAAACCAGAGATAACAGGTCGTCTTCTCTCGTTAGCAAAGATAGCGGTCACCATCAAGAAAACGGCTAGCTGTAAGCCGGTAAGGAAATCAGAGGTAGAGGCCACAGTAAAAGAAAAAAGATAAATAGCTGGAGCCAAGAATGCGAACTTATTAGACCTATTCCTGAGAATTAAAAATAGCAAAATAGCAGTTCCCGACTCCAATATGGCTGGGAGAATCTGAAACCAGATAAGATGATTGCCGAATATCAGCTTAAATGGCAAAAGAAAAAGCAAGAAAAACGGAGGATCGGCTAAGAAAAAATCAGAATATGGCATGTCGCCAGCCAAGATAGCTTGGGCCATATAAATATAAGCATTGCCATCGCCAAAACGAAAATACAAATTAGAAAACTTGAATAGAAGAAAACCAGAAACACTCAATCCAACAAAAACATACGACCAGATCTTCTTTGTCATCTTTAAATATTAAATACTATTGGCGCTAAAAGCAACTTTCCAAAGCAACATTAATGAGATAATATATAGTGTATGCTTAACACGTCTACCGAAAAACATTGGATAACAAATTTCGAAGAGTTGGCCTCAGATAAATTCAGAAAGGACGCATTATTGATTGCGGAAGCTGGCCTAGATGCGATTGATACGGACAAAGTTATCGCTGACTCGATAAAAATAGATGACCATGATCTCTACATAAAAGATAAGGTTTTCAATTTGGACGACTTTGAATCTATCAAAATAATTGGCTTCGGTAAGGCATCTTCAAGAGCCGCTCATGCGCTGGAAGGAATACTAAAAGATAGAATCTCCGAAGGCGCAGTCATAGATAAAGATCCCTATGTCTGCGATACTGTTATTGTTCATCGCGGGACTCATCCTAGGCCATCACTAGAGAATTACGCAGCGACCAAAGAAATAGTTTCTCTGGCCGAAAAGTCAGGAGAAAAAGATTTAGTCATAGTTATCGTGTCAGGCGGTGGATCGGCGCTTTTATGCTGGCCGGAAGTAGAATGCACCAAAGGTCAGGAGCTATATGACAACTTCCTTAAATCTGGTGAAACCATCAAGGAGCTCAACGTGGTCCGTAAACATCTTTCAACCATCAAAGGCGGAGGCTTGGCTAAATTACTTTATCCAGCGACAGTTGTTAGTCTAATATTCTCAGACATTCCCGGCAATTATTACGACCAGGTTGCTTCAGGGCCAACATTCAAGGACCCAACGACCAAAGAAGAGGCTAAGGAGATTATCGAAGAACTAAATCTCGGAAATTTTGAATTATTTGAAACTCCTAAAGAAGATCTCTATTTCGAAAAAGTACATAACATAACCTTAGTATCAAATGCCATAGCCCTAGACGAAATGGCCAATAAGGCGAAATCTCTAGGCTACGAACCTCAGATATTGTCGTACGAAAATTATGAGAATGCTCGCGATACACTAAGCAATTTAATCAGAATATCTTCGCCGAAATCCGTAATTTTGGCTGGTGGTGAAATAAAATTAAAAGTAGATAGGCCCGGAGGTAGTGGAGGCAGGAACTCTTTCCTGGCGCTTAAAGCGATCAACAAAATCAAGAATGCGGTATTCGTAAGTTTGGCTTCCGACGGCACCGATAACGGTAGCTCCGCCGGAGCAATCGTTGACGAGAATACTCTCGAACAGGCCAATCTTGGATCTATTAATCTCGAGGAATCTGTAGCGGCTTTTGACTCTCATAATATACTAGAGAAGATAAATAGCATTATATATACTGGCCCGACTGGCGCTAACGTGTCAGACCTAATAATACTTTTAAATAAATAGATGTCACAAAAAATAAAATCAATATCGGCCGAAAAAATATTAGACTCGAGAGGCAATGCAACGGTGTCTGTTACCGTCGAAGCTACTGGTGGCAGTGGTTCCTTCTCGGTGCCATCTGGTGCAAGCACTGGTACGTTTGAAGCTAATGAAATCAAGGATATCGCTAGGGTCATAAATAACATAGAGACCAAGATCTCCCCCAAATTAGTTGGAATGGATGTCACCGACCAAGAGAACATAGACGAAACTCTCGTCAGTCTAGATGGCACCACTAATAAGTCAAATTTGGGTGGTAACGCCACAATAGGAGTAAGTATCGCCTGCGCTAAGGCCGCGGCGAAATCACTCGGTCAAGAACTTTTTGAATATTTAAATGGATTATCTGAGATCAAACCATCCCGATCAGTCCCATTTTTGTTCATGAATTTAATCAACGGCGGCAAACACGCCCACTCTAAACTTCCATTTCAGGAATACCACGTCGTGCCCCAGACCGAATCAATCGAAGAAGCCCTTGATATGGGCACAAAAATATTCAAAGCTTTGAGAGAGAAAATTGATAAAGAGATGGCTCCATCATTCTCTAACGTCGGCGACGAAGGCGGCGCGACCGTAGACGTAGGCCAAACAATCGAAACAGACGATGTCTTCATTCCATTAACACTTCTATCTGAAACTATTGATGAGCTGGAATTAAAAGGTAAAGTACGATTAGCCATGGACGTTGCGGCATCGTCTTTCTTCGAAAATGGTAACTATGCAATCGGTAAGAATCTCAATAGCCAAGAGCTCTACGAGATCTATAAAGAGATGCTCAGCAAGTACGACATTATGTCTATCGAAGACCCATTTTCTGAAGATGAGTTTAATATGTTCTCTCAGATTTTAAAGGAAAATAACGGCCTATACATTGTAGGCGATGACTTGACCGTAACTAACACTAAGCGCTTAGAGATGGCCATAGCCGCCAAGAGTATAAACGCCATAATCATAAAGCCAAATCAGATCGGAACACTAACCGAGACTTTGAATACCATGAAGCTAGCCAGAGATAACGACATAGAGTGCATCGTAAGCCACCGCAGTGGCGAGACAGAAGACGATTTCATTGCCGACCTAGCCTATGCCTTTAGGTGCTTCGGATTAAAATCAGGGGCACCAAATCGTGGTGAAAGAGTTGCCAAATACAATCGCCTACAGCACATAACTTCATTAAAATAAATCTCGGTCGTGGATGTGGGTTTTTCGAGTACGGGTTGTATTTTTCTGCTGAAAAATCACCCTCTCTCTCGGGCCCAGTCGGCCCTGCGAGAGCCTCTCAAAACCCACATTCACGACTGCCATAATCACAACATGCCATCAAAAGCACAGATAGTTGCAACAATTGGTCCAGCCAGCGGAAGCGTAGAGATACTTAGAAAGCTGATAGGACATCAAGTCGACGCGATTCGTTTAAATTTTTCCTGGGGAACATATGAAGAACACGCCGGCTACATCGCCAACGTTCGCCAAGTTGCGGAAGAATTAAATAAAAGAGTGCCCATAATTCAGGATTTATCTGGCCCGCGCGAGCAAGAAACTTCTGGACATCATTTTGATTCCGAGAAAGAGATACTAACCGCTAAAGACTTAACAGATCTGGCTTTCGGAATAGACCAGAAAGTTGAATACGTAGCCATGTCTTACGTTGGAAGCGCAGAAGATATAAAGAAATTACGATCAGAGATGGCCAAGCTAGGAGCAAGCATTCCCGTTATCGCTAAAATCGAGAGAAAGATCGCCATAGACAACGTTGATTCCATAATAGCTGAGGCTGACGCCATAATGATTGCTCGCGGAGATATGGGCAATGAGATCCCGCTAGAGCAAATCCCCTTCACCCAAAAGATGATTACCGAAAAATGCAAAGCAGCTAAAAAGCCGGTAATTACTGCCACCCAAATGATGTTATCTATGGTTGAAAGTCTGGAACCGACACGAGCCGAGATCACCGACGTCGTCAATGCGATACTTAATGGATCGGATGCAGTTATGCTTTCCGAGGAATCAGCCAGAGGCAAACACCCAGTAGAGGTAGTTGAATTTATGGAAAGAGCTGTCAATGAAGCAGAGAAACACGAACCAAAGATGGATATAAATCCACTCTGATATATGCCTACGCTCAAAATAAAAGCCGCTATTAGCGGCTTTTGCTTGTCTTAGATTTACGCCTGGACTCACGACATCGTGATGTAATCTCACGCTTTATTTCAGAGAAGGCCTCTCCGCGAAGAATTCTGATGAATATCTTGCTCAGCTCATCGCCGACTTCATCTGGCAGTACGTTGTCTCTCACATAAACGGAATGCCTATGGCCAGCATGTCTCAAATTAACGTATACCTCAAAATGGTTTAAAATCGTGGTCCAGAAGTCCCTCTTGGACATATCCACCTCTACCCGTGAAAAATCTACATGAAAAGATAATACATTTTGACAATTTCGTCAATTATTCGTAATATCATTATCGGAACTATCTGTCACGAGGTGAGCATGATACGTTTTAGAAACTTTAAAACAAAATGGCACAAATTCTGCGAGAAGCTAGCATTTGAATTTAATCTCGCCATTAAAGATATCGACATGAATTTTGTTCTTGAACAAATTCTCAGACATTATCCAGAGAATGACAAAAATCAAATTGGAGCATATCACGTAATTAAATGTCTGGAGGCATTCGAACATTCACGAACTATCATATCGGGTCTGCGTATAGGCGGCGTCGATAACGAGAAATTCCTACTCGAAATAGAGGCAATCCTGTGGTTCCACGGATTGATTCGTACGCCAGGAGATAAAAACAATGTAGCCAAAACTGTAAATCTAACAAAAATTCTCCTATCCCGTTTGGGTGCGCCGAAGAGGTTTGTGCTCAGAGTAACCAACGGAATAATTGCCATTCGTAGCCACCAAGAGCAAAGCGATGACAGGGCTATTCAAATCGCCATAAACATACATCACGATACGGTGGGCAGGTACTAGGACCAAGAGGCCATGCGGCCTCTTTTTTCATATCCTATTTTGTGGCATACTAGCCCCATGAATAAGCCCAAAGAGAATAAGTTTCCAATGCGTATCAATAAATACCTAGCCCATAAAGGCTATTCGACACGTCTCGGTGGAGACGAATTGGTTCGGAATAAGATGGTCAAAATTAATGGTAAGGTGGCCGAACTAGGAAGCAAAGTCGAGGAAAAAGATAAGGTTGAGATAATTGGAGGAGATAAAGAGCGGAAATATAAATACTTCGCATACAATAAACCGATTGGTCAAACGACTGAAGACATAGTTTTCACCGAAGGATTTCCGCTAGGGAGGCTGGACAAAAGTTCTCACGGGCTGATATTGGTGACAGACGACGGACGCGTCACCGATCGACTACTGAATCCAGACTACTCGCACGAGAAAGAATACATAACCTATACCCACGACAAACTGCCGTCTAATTTCAAAAAGAGAATGGAACTTGGAATTAATATAGAGGGCTATATCACTAAGCCATGTAGAATTGACGTCCTCGGAGAAAACAAGTTCAGGATAGTACTAATCGAAGGGAAGAAACACCAAATACGTCGCATGTGTGCGGCACTTGGACTGAGGATAAGAGATCTAAAAAGAACCAGAATTATGAACATAATGCTGGGCGAGCTGCCAGATGGCCATAAACGCCAAATAGACGGGAAAGAATTGAAAGATTTCCTAGGTGGCATCGGCTTATAACTATACAGGAGATGCGAGTTGAGTTAATATGTATTCAAGATGACAAAATTGCTAAAGAATTTCATTTGGTTGACAGTTAGCACATCGATTGCCAGCTTAATCATCGGCCTCATAGCTGGCTTTTATTATCGAGACTGGAAAATCAAAAATATCGCCTATTGCCTACCCGAACAGATAAGTGCTGAAGCCAAATTTGAAGGAGCCGCTGGCAACATATTCGGAACGTTTATTATCAAGAACAACTCCGAAAATACGTGTCAAATAGATGGTAAAACATTTGTTGAGGCTAATTTCGATAAAGATTTATATACAAATATAAACTTAATAAATGACGGCCTGGCCGGCACTTCAATTTATGTCCTGAAGCCCCAGGAATCAGTCTACGCCGCGATTCATATACCCAACGGCCCTCAATGTAGTTCCAAGATACGTTCTGTTCCGACAACATTTAGCTATGCCATATCGCCCGACAATAGCATAATCTTCAACATCAATAATCAGGCTAAAAAAGAATTTTTAATAACTGCCTGTGGAGCAGCAGGAGAATTCACCGATGTTTCCATAACTAATCTCTCCGACCAGACAAGTAACCAACAATAATATTGATTACTCTTGTCGCAGAATACAAAAGGCCTAGGCGTAACGCCTAGGCCTTTTGTATTTATATTCAACTAGAAAACTAATCGGGCTAGGACTATGGTTACTGCGTAGAATAACCAATGAAGAAGATTTGAATAAATAAATCCATTCCTTACCCGTAATATAAGATACGGAAAAACAAACGACGCGGCCACAGCCGCGATTGTGAATGTGGCCGTATGGATTAACCCACTGCCTCCGAAAACGAGTAATAAATGCGCTCCGCCAAAGAGAATGGCCGACCAGATAGAAGTCTCTTTGATGGTCATCTCGTGAGCCGAAAAAGTAAGCACCATGGCCGCCACAAGAAATTGTTGCAGTAAGATTTCTATAGACTTAGGCAAAAAATACCAAGGCGTGGCGAATAACAATTCCGAAGGCGGCTGCCAAGCTTTAGCCCAAACTATTGGCTGGAAATTAGGTAAAAGATAGGTTAAATATAAAACGATACCAGCGATGCTAGCACCTATAATAATATAAGTTGACAAACGATTTTCTACAGGCTTCCAACCCTTATACACATTCCAGAATGAGAATATCGTAAGCGCTAGCCAGAATATATAATAAAGCGCGATGCGAATGGGTTCAGCATCATATCCCTTACTAAATAAAATGTAATATCCAACATTTGAAGCAATCCACAGAGCTGCGATCTGCGGTATTACCATCATCGACGGGAGCTCTTTTGTACCAGATAATTTATTTGTCTTAATTTCCATCATTGTGCCTATGATTTGATTGTACTCCAAACAAGCTTTGCCCGAAACTATCCCAACTATCCCATCAATTATTTTTTATTTTACTTCTCTACGGAAAAAACTCGATAAGTTATAATACCATTTTTAAATAGATAATATTGATCTATCCCCGCCCTGTTGTTGTCAGCCAGAAGCTGAGGCGTTAATCGAAGCCAAGTCGTCAGCGTTGAAAGCGGCCAGCTCCAACGAGACATACGAGCCATTCTCACAGCAGTCGGTAAGATTGCCTCAGTTTTATCTATATTTTGAATATTTCTAAAACCTACCCTGCGTATTTCACTCTCGAACTCTTTTGATTCGGCAAGATTGTCTAAGGCCATGCCCCTTAAAAAATTAACCAGCTTTTTCTTCTCCAGTGCATTATTAGGACTACGCTCTAGAAAGCCATCGGCGACAATAATACGCCCTCCGGGCTTTAAAAGACGAAAGGCTTCTCTCAGAAAATCAGACTTGTTTATTGCATGGCAAACGCTTTCGATAGCCCAAACAATATTAAATGATGCATCTGGGAAATTAGTGTGCGTATAATCTTGCAGATAGAATTCCGTCTTGTCTTCAACCCTCAGTCGTTTTTGTAGCTTCTTTGCTTTGGCTAATTGTTTCTCGCTGATCGTAATTCCTACACCCTGGATTCCCTTGTTCTTAACAAGCCAGAAGAGGCTCCCACCGACTCCACATCCGGCGTCTAAAACCCTGTCTCCAGATTTAATATTGGCTTGGTCGGCTAAAAATCTGTTCGTATTTAATAACGCTTCTCGGAGATTTCTCGTATGGCTATCCCAAATGCCATAATGAACCGCACGCGTATCTCCATGCCAAAAAAATCTATATAAATTCAGTGTATAATCGTAATATGCTTTGACTTCGTCTTGATACATATTTATTTTACATGGCTACGAGCTATTGAGCCTGCTACAGCCTGGATCTGCGGAAATTATGACACTTATTGCGCTCCGATCTTTCTGATTATTACCTGCCATTCAGACTTATCTTCATTCTCGCTATTTGTGTGTTTATCTTCTCTTACCTCAAGGATTTCAAAGCCGTGACGATCAGCTAAGCCTCGGATTTCCGATTCGGTAAAATAGTGCTGAACTTCTTGGCTATCAGCGACCACGAAGGACTTGCCGCCGTTTTCATTCTCAACAATTAATTCTTCTCCTTTCTTGGGCGCTTGGGAGATTGAGCGAACAGTTATGAGAGCTAAGGCGCCATTTTTAAGGACTCTCTCGATTTCTGAAAAAGAAGTTTCCAGACCCTCATCATCGTTATAGTCTAAGACGCGATTACAAACTAATGAATCAAAAGACTCGCGATCAAATGGAAGCTTGTGAATGTCGCCAACCAAGACGTGAGCATTAGAAAAATCTTTAAGTACCTCATTTGCTCTATTTATCCCAGCTTCTGACAGGTCAATTGCCGTAACGTCTATGCCCTTCTCTGCAATATATCTACTATGTCTTCCGGCCCCTGCTCCCAAATCAAGACATTTTTTAGTTCCAGCTAAATATTTATCAACAAAATACGTGACCACGCTTCGTGGCTTTGTTTCCTCCTTTGAGGCATATTTCCTATCATACATGTCCGTCCCAAATCTTTCTTTCATAATCTTGACCTCATGTGCCTAGAACTATAGATCTAGGACGGCATTCTAGGATTTAATGTAGACCAATTCTATAGGTTGGAAAATAATCTGAACAGTTACTTGCTTCATTTTTATCTTGATCTCTTCCACAATATTAATAACAGCCTCTCGCCACTTCGTAGATTCAGTAGTATGGAAGGGATTTCTAGTACCTTGAAGGATGAGGACATCTTCACCATCATCGGGACACCCTTTCTCGGTTTGATAAACAACCTTGCCCATGTTCACTCTAACAGTTACAAAGATGCCAGTTTCTTTCTCAACTTCTAGAGAAATATTTCTCCAAAGTTCAATAAAATTTTTCAAATGGTGGCCGTAAATTGTTCTGTCTTATATTCAAATTTATTCATATGTATTCGTTTTTGGTCTATATCTAAATACTCCTAGGATGAAACGACTTATACCATGACTTAACTAATATCTCCTGCCTGGAGCTACCCATTTTAAATTAAAAATAATTAGAAGATGCTCTGATATTATCATATAAATTTTAATTGGATTAGGGTCAAGAGCAATATTACCAAAGTTAGAGCATAAGTAATCGCATAGTTCCTAAGAACTATCCAGTTTTCAGCTGGCGACACTCGAAGCTTTTGTTTTAACATGCTCTCTGAGATAGAGCCACCGTATTGTTTGAGATCATTGATTTTATAAAAAAGCGTTATTGGTTCATATTCACCAGGAGAATTAAAAATAATTGATGCCCTGGCTTTTAACTTTTGCGGACTCAAGCTAATTCCGCCAGCCTGAGGTTGGCCTTCCAAAAACTTACCATCTTCTACGGGTACCCCAATAGAACTAAAGAAAGCGAAATTGAATTCTCTGTATATACCTTTGAATTCTTCGAATGAATTTTCGTTGGCACCCAAATTCATGACTTTGGCTCTTAGGCTAATGATCCTACCAGCAATAAAACCACCCCTCGATTCCAAATCCAAATGAAGTGGTATACCAGGATGATTAGGTCCCTTGCTACCTGGTATGCCTATCGTCCAGCCTTCCCTTACAATGGGTATAAAAAAACCTTGCATGGCAAGGAAAGCCCAGAACAAAAAGAGTGAAAGAATATAATTTCTAATCTCAAAATTAAAATAATTTATGTGTTTTAAAAAAAGTAATATTGCTATTACAAAGGCAAATATAAGCTCGAAAACCGTAGTTCTTGATATATCATACCTAAAAAAAGTTTTTATATTAGACAAAATGACTTTAAACATTTAGACCTAAATAACTCTTAGTTACTGTCTAATCTTCCTGGTTGTTATAAATTTAATCAATTTGGCTGGCATCCCCGGTCTAGAACCAGTGGTATTCAAGTATTGTAAGGATTTTTGAGGGGTCTTTCCAGAGGCGATTTAACACGTCTCGGTCATCATCAGATTCTCCTATTAATAAGATTTTCTTGATGAGCTTTTATAACCTGCTCTGAAATATCAAAACAATTAAAGTACTCAAAAGCCTCTTTAATAAATGACCTGCTCACAGATAAGTGGTCAAACAAAATTTCTCTATCAATTTTATTAGAAACAACAATGCTATCTATTTTACAAACATACTCTTGCCAGAAAGGAATTATGTTGGAACTAAAAATAGTTTGGAGTTTTCTATCTTTTGTTCCATTAACTTTAATAGTTAGCTTGCCTTTATCTATATTAGTATTTTCAAGCAAATTTTTAATAAACAAAACAATCTCCGTGAATTTATATATTGTACTAATGAAATCCAGGTATTCGCCTGGTTTAAGTTCTTTATTGTTTAGCTTACCAATCGTATCCTCGTATAGTGCAAATCTTGCCAAAAACTGGCCACTTTGATATAAGCGAAACATCTCGATAAATTTATCCCAATCGGTAAAAAATTCTAATCCAGATTCAAAAATGTAGGGTCTTTTTGTGTGTTCTAGGTCTTGATTCGGTATATGAGGAAAACTCCAGCCCCGAAGGCTAACTACCGATTTTTCTAAAATATCTTTGAGCTTTGCTTTCGAAATTAAGTTCTTCTCAAAAGCTTGTGATGGCTCAAAAATAACTTCCATATTCCCCACGGTCTTAAGTTTGTTTCTAACATCTGCGATATTCATAATATATCTAATTTTTATTAAAAACCCTTTCTTTCTTTCTCAAAAAGAGAACTAGTATCTTCACTTTTCTCCGAAACATGTCTCCACCCCCTCTTGTGGTAATTTGTTATTTGTTTATCCATACCCCTAGTCATAAAATCTTGTACATCAACCGGATTAATTAATTTTATAGAAGATGGTTTGTCTTTAAGAGTTCTTATATAGATGGCTCCTTCCTCTAAAATTTTATCTTTATGCTCCCCATTTTTTCGACAAATTATTGGATTTAAATAAAATTCTCTTATATCAAAGATTAGATACCGTTTTTTTCGATAGGTACCAATACCTATTTCGTAGTCAGCTTGAAAATTAGCAAACGATTCAACTTTTGCTTTAAGCTCTTCTATTTTTGTCACGAATTTGTTTAAGTGCTCCGCAGTAACGCCAACAAAATCAAAAGGTTTGTTATCTTTTATACCAACTATAACAAAACCTCCACTTTTTGTATTAGACATCGCTAAAATTGCCCGAATGAGTTTTTCTCTTGCCCAAACACTTTCTTCAAAATCAAAACTTTCCTTAAATTCTAGATTCAAGTTTTCAGTGTTTCCTTCTAAAATTTTCTCCATACTATCCTCGCTTATCTCCTTCATACCTTAAAAATTATAAACTAAACCGATGCTCTCCGATCTCTCGATACTACAAGCTAGATGCTGCGAGGCTTGGATTCGGACCAAGATACCCGGCTTCAAAGGCCAGTGTCCTACCATTAGACGACCTCGCAATATTATTTTATCTTCTCAAGTATTCTCAACTTCTCCCTCGATCCTTCATAACTTTTGAAATATTTCTCCCTCTCTCTGGCAAATATCCTTGTGCTAAATTCTTCAGAATGCACTAGCTTAAATGGTCTCCTGGATTTAGTAGATCTGACTCGACCAGCATTGTGGCAAGTCAACCTATCCTTAAGGTTATTTGTCATACCGACATAATAACCTCCATCTTTATCGCTTCTCAGTATATATACAAACTGTGCCATATGTGTCCTACCATTAGCCTGCCCGGCCAGGGACAACCTCGCAATATTTAAGATTATGCCCTATTTTGGCATTTTTCTCAAGAGTTGACTTACTTAACAATGGCGGTCTTTGCCGCCTAAAAGGCCGCCATTGTTGAAGAGTTAACTAAATCCGAGGACGTCCATCACGGCCAATTCAAGAGATAGTGTCGGGATCGGAGACGTCTTCATCTCATTCCTGGCATTCGAGAAAGATGCGATCATCCTTACTACTAGCTTAGGGTCAATCTGATGAGTGAAATTAGCATCGCTCGAAATTTCTACATCGGAAAAATAGGCCGCCAAAGTCGCTGGACTAATTTTCGATATCAATACTTTGCGTAAATATTCTATTAATCCTTTCGAGAAGTTATCCAAATCAACTCCAGAACCATGGATATCGCTTATAAATTCAATCGCCTTCTCTTTCTCGCTATTAAATATGAGAGACACGAACTTCGGGAAATAATCGGCGGGAATAAGACCCAAAGTTTCAATTACGTCTTTAGCCGTGACTTCTTGGCCAAGAGGATATGCAGCCCTTATTTTAGATAAATAAACCTCGGCATCTCTTAGCGCACCATCAGCCGAGATAGCCATAGAGCGTAAGCTGTCATCTCCGATCTTTATCTTTTCTATGCGCGCGACATCTTTTATCTTATTAAAAATTTGATCGGTAGTAAGTCTCTTAAAATCAAATCTCTGAACGCGGGATAATACCGTTGGTAAGATCTTGTGCGATTCGGTGGTGGCTAGAATAAAGATTACGTGAGCCGGCGGCTCTTCTAAAATCTTAAGTAGTGCATTGAATGCGTCTTTGCTTAGCATATGAACTTCATCAATGATAAAAACCTTGTATTTACCGCTTGGAGCCGCGACTAGGGCCGATTCTTTAAGGTTGCGTATATCCTCGATGCCTCGATTTGAGGCGGCATCAATTTCAATTAAATCCATCGAACGGCCTTCATTCATTATCGAACAACTATCGCATTTATTGTCGGGATTTCCATCTTTGGATAGATTGTGGCAGTTCAAAGATTTAGCGAATACTCGCGCGACAGAGGTTTTACCGGTACCCCTGGGTCCGGTAAATAAATAAGCGTGGCCTATTCGGCCGCTTATTAATCCCCCGGTCAAAGTTTTTATTATATGATCCTGCCCCACAACTTCAGCAAACGTCTGGGGTCTATATTTTCTATATAGCATAGTAGTACCCGAAAAAACTAAACTATCTTACATTAACTTGTAGCACTTTTCTTAAAGACTGCCAACTTGTAACCTACAAAACTAAACACCAGCGAGACAGCTGATCCGACAATAGAAGCAATAGTTCCCCAAGCCTTAGCGTCAAGTCCGAATTGAGGACCTATGAATCTGGCCACAAATGAAGCTGTCGCCGTATTCACGATTAGAGCCAATGCCGTAACGGCTATAAATTTAGCGAACTCCTTTCCACCTTCGCCGCTCTGCGAAGCATTAAAAGCCCAATACTTATTCCACATATAGCTCGTCAAAAGAGCCACTATAACCGAGACCGTCTTGAAAGAGGTAAACCAATTGCCAGTAGAATGTCCGGATAATGCAAAAAGCAAGTTCAATACTCCAATGTCTACGGCGAAATTGGTAAATCCGACCGCAACGTATTTGCCAAACTGATTGAAGAAAGCTACCCATCTTCCCAAGAAATATCCTAGATTAACCCCAAATATCCATAGAATCGGAATGATCAAGACTAGCCATGAGACATTCATTCCGAGGAATATTGGTGTGCCAAGAAACTCCAACACTCTCCAGCCAATAAAGCCGGCTATTAATCCGGTTATCACAGAGAAAACAAAATCTTTTTTTGTAAACTTCATTTATTTTTTAGCAGTTAATTTCGGAACGAAATCGTTACTTAACCGGATCAAATTTAGCTTTAATCTCAGCCTCAACTTCATCTCTTGGTCGACCGTACTTTAGCTTGGACATATTATTGATCGCATCAAACATCTCCCTAGAACCAGCACCGAAAACCTTCTCAGTCTCTAATCTGAGGCTAAATGGTTTCTCTACCTTATTATTTAATATCAGGCTAACATAGGCATTCAAGTTGGCTATATTGGTCATATCCTGCGGAGTAAAGCTGGCTGCAAATTTATTTTTCATCGATGGATCCTCCGCGTCATCTGGACCAAGTCTTAGTGCAAAAATAGAGCCAACATTACCGAATATTGCGTTTCTTATATTCTCTTTCAATTGCTTTACGAATTGGTGAGCGATAATCAGGCTGAGCCTATATTTTCTAGCCTCTGACAATATCTTAGATATGCTGTCCGTAGAAAAATTCTGAAATTCGTCTATGTACAGGTAAAAATCTTTTCTTTGTTTCTCATCCACTATGTCCACTCTGGACAATGCGGCCATCAATAATTTACCTATTACGATCATGCCGAGAAGCGCAGCGTTAATTTCGCCAAGCTTACCCTGGGACAGATTAACAACCAAAATTTTGCCATTATCCATAACCTCTCTGAAGTTGAAAGCGCTTTTCGGTTGATTAATGACTGGCCTAAGAAACTCATTGAATACAAAAGACGTGATCTTGGATGTTATATATGGGGCCATGTTGGCGAGACTCTGATCACCGCCGGCTTTCTCGGCCTCTAGCTTCCAAAATTGGCTCACCAGGGGGTTCATTTCCATGGTTAGTAGTTTAGCCCTATAAGCATCGTCGACTAGAACTCGGCTAACGTCAGCCAATACCGGAATATAGCTATCCTTATCTGGTAAGTTGCTTCTAAACGCATGTTCATAGGCGTCCATCAGTAATAAAGCCGAATTCTTAAAGTACTTTTCAAACATTGGTCCGCCGGTAGTTTTCAGATCGTATAACTTATCGAATATTCCGAACAATTCGTCTATAACCATAGATTTTTGTTCAGAATGATTTGGATCGAACTCCATCATGTTTAAGCCCATTGGCCTTGATATATCTCCAGGGTCAAAGTATATTACATCATCAATCCTTTCTTTTGGAATAATGCCCAGGACAAACTCAGAGAATTCACCATGAGGATCAATTAGACATAATCCTTTTCCATTTTCGATATCCTGTCGTAAAAGCGATTTAAGAATAGTTGTTTTTCCAGTACCAGTTTGTCCGATCACGTACAAATGCCTTCTTCTGTCTTCGTCAGGCATATGCACAGGAGTCTCTTGCCCCCTATAAACATTAACTCCCAAGACAATCCCTTCTCTTGGTAGATCAGATGGTGGTTCAGATGGCTTGGCATTTAGATATTTGACCTTCGGCGCCGAAGTAGTCGCTAATGGGAAATGCATCAAACTCGCCAGCTCTTCACTAGAAAGTAAAATGGATTGCCTATTGTCGAATACCCTAAAGGCAAACTTGAAAAGAAGCTTATTTAGATAGCTCCCCTTAAGCTTATTCATCTTGACCGAATTGGCGTCTGAGCTAGACAACTGTACGAATGAATTGCTAATCTCGTTAAATATTTGCTCCGCTCGTGATTGATCCGTCGAAGAAACGATTACTCTAACATCTGTATCAAACAATGGCTTTGAAGCTTTGGTCTGGATACTTTTTATGACTTCCTGATCAAATTGAGTTATCTGCTTAGGCCCTTCAGCTGGCTTATTTTCATCTTTCTTAGCCGGAAAGAATATATTAAAAATTGAGTTTGCTTTTTGAGCTTTTGAAAGTGCGCTCGAGAACTTAGCACCATTTTGCATATCACGAGCAACTTTCCCTGCGATTTTTCTGGCCGAGTCCTCGTGTGATGGTCTAATTAATATTTGCATGGAAGCACCCTCGCCTTGCCCGTCAAGTTTAGAAAATGCTGTCAGAATCAATCCCAAAGGATCAGACTCGAGACTTTGATAAGTCTTGAATGGTAATATAGCATCACCCTTTAGTGCCATGTATCCTCCAACATGAGCACCATTAGGATTAAAAATATTATAATCCTTAACTTTCGCCACTTCCGCCGTTGGGTAGAGCCCGTGGACCAGTTTCTCAAAGATATCTTCGAATGATCTTGGCACAGAAGCGTAGAAATGTATCTCTTCGCCAATATGATGCACGGCCATCTCAAAGGATAGATATGGCTCACCATACTCAAATTTATTCCACCCTTTTGAATGAATATTGGTGAACGAAGAGTACAACTGCTCCATGACCATAATTAACTCTTTGTCTTGCTTCTGTGGGCCATTCGAAGATTGAGTTTCTCTAGGCAAGACTATGGAGAATAACGACATATTCAGAGCTCTCGCAATACTACCTTTGGTTCTGAAGGAATTAATTACAATAAGAGTAGCTATTAAAATCATAGCTGCGACGACTAGGTATATGGCTAGTAGTATTGGAGACAAACTTTAGGTATTATTTAATCTTTTCTAACTTATTTCTCTCAATTAGAGTGTCGTATAACTGGTCAACTATGATGTCGTGAAAAGCGTCCATCAAGGCTGGGTTATTCTGGCCTTTAGCTGCTTTCACGGCATCTGCCAAGCTCTTACTAAAAACGATATTCACCAATGCCTGGACGGCGTCTTTAAGCTCGGGCAGTAGATAGGTTTGGTCATCATCCTTGGGCGTGGAATTAGCGCCCGAAGTAGCTGTTTGAGTATACGCCTTGGGCTGATACTCAGGAGCGTGCTCCTGTATTTTTTCTCCAACAGCTTCGTGAAGTATTTCTTTATCGGCTGCATTGTCTCCCTCAGACTGGCCCAAAGCCGCTCTCTTTTCTCGCAACCGCATCTCTAGATCAGCAATTTCTTGTTGTAGTGCCGGCGAAGTCTCTTGCATTTTCATATTGTTACTTTACCTAATTATAGTCTTTTGTATTAATAATAAAACGTCCGTATCAACAGTTGCCCAGATCAAAACGAGCCCCAACAGGGCTCGTTTTGATCTGGGATTTATTTAGCCCAACTTTTGTATCCAGGCATCGGCGATTGTGTCTGCCGCCGCTTTCTGATCGTCTTCCGTCTTCTTCCATGCACCATTTCTCTCTCTTATTGCTAATTCAACTTCGGCGATAGCCTTATCCATCTCATCAACCTCGGCCTCAAGGGCATTCATCAGCTTAATAAGTAGATAATCTGGCATGTTCTCGATATTTTTCAGAAGACCATCTTTAATCTCATCTTTCAGAGCAGATTCAGCCAGCAAACGGCCAACTTTCTCCGCTATTTGTTGTTGTGTTAAGTTTAGTTCGTCCATTTTATTATTTTATATTTTTAGAGTCCCATCATTCTTAATACTTCGAATGGTATTCTTAACATCTGGCCCTGAGGCAATGATCTCGAGCTTACTGAGTCTAGGATTTTGCTAGTCCATTCAGGCTCATACATTTGATTGAAATTAAGCACTTGCTTAGAAGCATCCACGAGCTGAGAATCGGTAAGAGGTACCTTAGAATTAATCTCGATGGTGTTCCAAATATTATCAGTCATCCTAGTCCACATATCTACGAACTCCGGCGGTGTTCGCACTGGAAGTTTGTCCGGCATGGGCAATCCTGGTCCTTTTGGTAGCGGTGGTAACGGCCCGACTTCTGAAGATAAGGCTATATACCCGATACCGCCTATCCACAATAGAGTCTCTATCGCGCCATATACGTACCTGCTCCACCATTTTGAATCTAAAGTATCTCTCATTCTCTTTTTGACTTCTTCAAATGAAGATCCCGCGCCAGCCTCTCTTATAGAAACCAGGGTCTTTCTAACTTCATCTTCTACTTGAGCCAATTTCTCCGGAGTTAGAACATTTTCGCCGAATTGATTCTTATATTTTTTCAAGCCTTCCAATATTCTCTCCATGGTATAACCGATGGTCCTTTCGATATATCCATCGTTCTCCTTTCTTCTGGCTTTTTCAACTTCTTCGAAGTCAGCCCCCGATCTTATAGCTTCCCTATATATACTGGCCCAATAATCGCGATTAGCATCGGATAAACGCCCATCAATTACCTTTATATCTTCGCCGGTTGCTGCTGACTCTTCAACTAATTTATTAGCATATTCCTGCGCCTTATCAGTGTCTGCTATCATATCCCTACGCGGATATGGAAACGCAGTATCAACCTCAACTTGAGTAGCAAAGGCTGTGGCCGTATCGGCCGCTCCGAATGTGTGTCTCCTAAACTTTTCGGCATGATAATATTCTAAACCGCCCACGGTTGCCATTCCCTTAGCTCTTTCCCATAGCCAGCCTCCGGCCTTCTTGAGCTTAGAACCAATGCCTGAAGCGCTGAATTTACTAATTAACCCCTTGGCAGACTCATAAGCCGTTTCGACAGCTTCAGCCATCTTCTTACCTACTCCGCCTTCAAGTTTTCTGATCTCGCCCCTAATTTGATCAGCTTCGTCTTCCATCGGTCCAATAAGTATTCCGATTCTATCTTCTAATTCCTTGAGCCTCGCTCGAGCATTCTTCATATCTTCCTCGGCCAAAGCCAAGCCATCTGGCCCAATGCCAGGAACTCTACCAGTACTTTTTGCAAATTCTATTCTTTTTCTGATTTCATCAATCTCGTTCAATATGGCCGATCTAGGATCACTACCATCTTGCTTAACTCTTTCTATCTCAGCCATAACTTCAGACAGTCTATCTTTTAATTTTCCAAGCTTTAATTCTTTCTCGGCCGCTTTTCTTTCTTCTTCTTCTAACTTCTCTTTGTTGGCCTGTCTTTCTTTTGCTGCTTTTAATTGATTTTGTAGATCAGCCATCTCTGATTCTGCTAAAGCCAAAGCTAAGGGTCGCGCCGTACTCTTGGTGTAGTCTAATTCTCTCTGCTTATTAGCGATTTCCGTCAGCAAGCCAGAAACCTCATCATCAACTCTTGATTCGGAGATCTCAGCCATTCCAGCCGGCATTTCTTCTCCAACCTCAGCTGATGGCACGATCGGTGCTACTTCAGCTGGTGATGGAGCTGCCGGAGTTGGCTCTGCCATTGGTTCATGAGGAGCAGAAGGAGCCGCTTCTGGTGGCCTCGGAATTGGAATTGGTGATAAGTTGGCTATCTCAAGTTCTATGGCCATCAAACTCTTAAATTCTCCAGCAATCTTAGCTTCGGGATCAAGCGCTGCTAATTTCTCCATTCTTCTTTTCCATTCGTTCTTTAGCATTTCTTTTCTGCCACCCTCAGTCTTAACCTCCTCATCGGACATGTCCTCAATTCTTTCATTAATCGATCTGCTAAATTTTGTTAGAGCATAATTAGCGGACAAAACATCCCTTTTCGCTAAAAGGGCTTCCATTCTGATTTCTTCAGCACTTCTCTCGACGGCCGAAGACTTATCACCCGAAACTTCTATTTTTGTAGGATCCTCCGTTGACATTTTGATGTTGGTTATATTAGTTACCTAAAGTGTAGGAAATATAAACAAATAGCACAATGCTGTTATCAACATACCGAGCAAGGTACAACCACGATATTCTGTTAAAATTAATCTAATGAGAAAAGAAATTATCGTATTTTCTATAATCCTGGTCGTAGCCGGTTTTTTTAGGTTGTATCAGATAGATACAACGCCTCAAATAGCTCCAGACCTCATGACGCTCATGATTGTCTCATCGGGCCTTAGCTTATTATCTGTAATTTGCCTCTATTTACTAGCAAAGAAAATGTTTGGCTGGCCCATTGCCGCAATCACGGCCTTTCTTATGGCCACATCATTTTGGCACGTGAACTTATCTAGGACCGAAATTATGGCTACCAGCTTCTTGCTAGTTATGATCTCAATGTTCTATTTCTTATGGGAAGGGCTCAGAAGCCATCACATACTACATTTTATCGCAGCTGGAATATTGTGTGGTTTTGGTCCCTACATATACGATTCCTTCTTTTACGCCATCCCGATAATAATTATTCTATTTTTAGGATATTGGAGTTTCCTAAAGAGAGACTTTTCTCTCTCGAAATATGAATTCGCTAGACACGAACTTCTAAAAGGTTTTACGGCCATGGGCCTGACAGCGTTAATAATATTTCTACCCCTCGGGTTTCTATATTGGAGCCATCCTGAGATTATTAATAATTCCCATGATGGTTTAGAATCGGTTTTTACAACCAAGTCCCCAACCGTAGAAATAGTGAAAAATACCGAGAAAACGTTGGGAATGTTCTTGATCTCCGGAGATAAAAATATTAAATATAATATCCCTGGCAGGACTGCTATCGCCTGGCCACTAGTAATATTCTTTGCAATTGGACTAGTCAAAGAATTTATTCACTGGACGAGAAGAAAACACGGCCACTTCTCAGTTGCACACACAATGCTGTTCTCATGGCTCATATTAATGATGTTACCCGCCATATTTGGCAATAACGCGCCGAATTCATTGCTAGCTGCAGGCATGCTGCCAATCATAATGATACTCACCGCTCGCGGTATTTGGTGGTTGTTTGAAAAATTAAACCACTCAGAAGAGCTACTCCATGCGGCCAATCATTCTCTATTCCATGGGACAATGACCCCAAAAGTAAGCGTCACTCTTTTCGCTTTCCTTGGCGCAATCGGTTTTTTTGAGTATTGGCAATTCTTCCACGTCTGGGGCACGTCACCCGAAGTTCTTATATTCTTTAACCAAATAATTAAATAAGTAGCGTTATGTACACAAAAACTATAGCCGGAATAATCATCGTATTGTCGGTTGCTCTGGGCCTATTCAGCACTTGGAACGAATCACCAGTCGTGGATGAGGTGCCCCATATTGGTGCAGGCTATTCGTACGTGACTCAAGGTAGCTATATATTTAATCCGGAACATCCGCCATTAGCCAAAGACTTAGCTGGCATAGCTCTGGCGCTTCTAGATTTAGATCAATCTGCATTTTCCATGCCTCATCCCGGGTATTGGCCGACTGACATTCACGGTGAATGGAATTTTGGAAGAAATTTAATATTCAATTCAGGGAACGATGCCATGCTCGTAACCCGAGTGGCGAGAATACCTCTATTCTTATTCTTCATTCTTAGCGCATTAATAATATTTATCTGGACCAGAAAATTATACGGAGACAAAGCAAGTCTCATTGCGCTCTTTCTTTTCTGTATGTCGCCAACCATCCTTGCCCATGGCCGTCTAGTAACGACGGACGTCGCCGCGCTATTTGGCGTGCTTCTCAGCTCTTATTTCTTCGTAAAATTCATACAGAATCAAACGAAAATAAATCTCGTTTTAGCTGGTTTAGCCTTTGGCGTTGCTCAACTGACAAAATTCTCTCTAGTCCTGATCATCCCGCTATTCTTTTTGATAGCCGTAATCTGGGGCGCCTCTCATAAAAATTGGCGCCTGGCAGTCAAATCATTATTACTAACCGCCGTTATAATGATCATCGGCGTAGTAACTATAATTTGGCCGACATATGCGCTACACGTCCAAAACGATAATCCTCAGACGCAAAGAGCTGACGCGATAGATATACTGAAAGATTTCGGATATGACAGTCAGAAGAATCCCACATTAATGCGTAAGGCCGCGGACCTAACAATTTGGGCCAGCGATAAGCCCATAATCAGATCTCTTAGCCATTATACCCTTGGCGTTCTAATGGTTGTCCAAAGAAATGCTGGAGGTAACACAACTTATTTCTTCGGCCATATAAACTTCGTGGGGTCTATGAGCTACTTCCCGTTAGTTTATTTCATAAAAGAACCGCTACCATTCTGGGGACTTACACTAATTGGATTGATTGGCTTGCTATATGGTTTCAAGAAGTTTAAATTCGATAGAATCTCTAGCTGGTCAAAGAATCACATAGGAGAGATTACGATGCTACTTTGGCTAGCCATTTATTGGTATACGAGCCTAACCGCACATCTTAACATAGGCGTTAGGCACCTCATACCCACGTTCGGTTTCGTCTACATCCTCTTATCTGGTCAGATTGCGCAAATATTGGAAATCTTAAAATATAAGAAAAAGGCTCTTGCTGTATTCGCCACGATGATATTTCTTTTGCTTGGATGGTATTTGGTTGAGAACCTCAACGTATTTCCATATTACTTAACTTACTTCAATCAGACCGTAGGTGGGCCGACTGGTGGTCATCGTTACGTAGTCGATTCTAATCTCGACTGGGGCCAAGATCTTAAGAGATTGGGTGATTGGGCAGAAAAAAATAATATCGATAAAATAAATTTAGATTATTTTGGATGGTCAGATCCTAGATATTATCTAGGCGATAAATACGCTTATACAAGCGGAGGAATGTACAAGAGCGCCGAAGAATTCTTAAAAGCTTATCCCGCCGGTGGATATTTAGCCATATCGGCGACATTCTATATGCAATCCAAATATGATCAGGATAAATTCTATGCCTGGCTAGACGCATACAAACCCGTCATCACTATAGGCAACTCGATTCTCGTTTGGCACATACCACCCAGATAACCGCTTCGGCCCAAGCCTACGACTCGACCGATAGTCGAGCCGCTCCTGCGGCGGCTCGCTGTCTACACGCTACAGAGACTTAGAGGATGGGCTAAAGCACCATCCCTCCGAGACGGCCCTCGGAAGATCCAAGCCCTC
Source organism: Candidatus Yanofskybacteria bacterium (assembly GCA_003514055.1). Lineage (NCBI taxonomy): Bacteria > Candidatus Yanofskyibacteriota > Candidatus Yanofskyibacteriota bacterium. Next base: position 136,073 of record DOSG01000008.1, read on the forward strand.
GGGCCTGTGCGAGTTCTCGCTGTAGGCTTGGGCCTTCGCTTGAATTAATTTTAATCAAGCGTAGCTCTATTCATTTTTGAATCATCCGCAGACAAGCCAAGAATAGGAGATTGGAAAAGCATTAGTCCAAAACAACAGGTCGAGGGCAATACAATCATTAAGGAAGAAGGCCTCCCACTAAGTGGGAGGCCTTCTTTAAATGATAGTGCGAGGGTTACCTATTGTTTTGGCCTACTAATGCTTTTCTGTATCGACTAGACTTGGCGTAGTCGAGGACAAGATGAAAAAATGGATGGGGCGGAGCGTGATTTTAAAGTATTAAAAAACTCGTGCCACCGAGATACCCGGTCAGCACGAGCTGGGTGGAGTTACTCAGCGCTTCGCGCCTTTCGCCCCACCCCCCTACCTACTTGCGTCGCGTCCGTCGGCGATTTACCCTACGGCGGCCGCCACGACCTGTCTGGTGCCATGCGTCCTCCACGCGAGTCGATCATCGTCATTGTCGAGTTCTGGACGCTTGGTCGTAGCTATTTGCTACGGCGGCCGCCAGGATCGAGGGGTTAGCATCATTCCTCCGCATCGTGTAGGTCTACGAATTGAGCGGGCCCGGAGCGGGCCGAGCGCAACAGTCTTCGCCACTATGGCCACCGTTCGCTGGCCGCTCCGGACCTTCCGTCAACGATACGCCTTTCGCTGGGTCGTCGGGACACGTATCAGGCCCCGCTTCCTCCTCAGATCTAGTGTCTTCGGAAGAAGGTTCAGGCTTTTTTGGGTGGAGTGCCTGACTTTATCTCCGAATGCCCGCGCCCGAGAGAATCTCGGTGCCGCAGGCAATTGGCAGAAGCTGTCCTTCCTTCAATTCAAACCTTATGAAAGGACTCCCGCTTCCACCAATAGGTACGACCAGGCCGTCGGTTCGTGGTCCATCCTTACCGGGGGCCGCAGGACGTGCAGGCGTTCATCGTGCAGACGTTGTAGCCGAACGGGCGGGCCAGGAAGTCATACCACGGGCAATCCTGAGTGACGACCGTCATGCACTCACCCGAGGGGTTGTCGTAGCCCGCGTCACTCGGGTCGCAGTAGGCGGGACGAGCATCGACGCGGGTCGATTCCGCGATGGGAATGACGATGACCGCGATCAGGAGCATGATGGTGAACAGTCTACGCTTGGACATGGATACCTCGGGTTGTTGGGAATGGGTGAACACCGCTTTGGGCGGCCGTACCTTCTTCTTCGCATCTTCCACGACTTACAGACTTTGGAAGAAGGTTCAGGCTTTTTTGGGTGGAGTGCCTGACTTTATCTCCGAATGCCCGCGCCCGAGAGAATCTCGGTGCCGCAGGCAATTGGCAGAAGCTGTCCTTCCTTCAATTCAAACCTTATGAAAGGACTCCCGCTTCCACCAATAGGTACGACCAGATCGGAATATCGAGGGTTACCCCTGCTTCCGGGACGGGATCCATCTCCTTTGAAGCCCATCTTGGGGTTTCGCCGGAGACATCTGGTCGAACTTCTTTGCCCAAGAAAGGGCTCAAAAAAACCAATACTACACTGATCTACATTCTAATGGCACATTTAATCAAAATTGCGTGTTGCCTGAACTCTCAAAAGACTGCATAAATACTGGCTTTTTTGAGCCCTTACGGGCTCTTTAAGGAACTTAGTGTAGATACATTATAGCAGATGGCGATATAATGTCAATAGCCACTCCGCCTAGCTCCATCTATTACAACTCCCCATATAGATAAATAATATTCGAGCTTCTGATAAATCCGAACAAAATCTGGATGCCCCTCAGCCCCAAGGGGCTTCGACCCAGATTATTGCAAGCCCCTTCGGGGTTACCGTATTTATCATCGAATCTCTCATTTATTTATATCTATATGACTCGGATTGTAATCGATGGGGCTAGGCTTCGCTTGGTTTATTCGAGCGAAGCCCCAATCACTTCGGAGGAAATTGCGCAGATATTTTGGCTTATCCTTAGGATGGCCAGCGCCCATTCGCTTTGCGAATAAGCGCTGGCCATGAGAGGTTCTTCAAAATATCGAGCATTAGGAGCGAAAGATCGCAGGAAACTTTCGACTCTGATCCGATGAAGTGATTGGGGCTGAGTGCTTATTTGTAATAGACGCGGCCATCAATACGAAGATCGACATATTGAGGCTTAAAGTTCGTGTCGTCTTTCTTATTATTTAGGAATATTTTAAGAACCTCTATTTGACTAACGATATTCGAATCAAGAGAAAAGATTAGATCATACCCCCCATTACTACTAAAACGAATATCGCTTACAGTGTTTTTAGGGATAGTCACATTTTTTATATTAACGATATCCCTTAAACTTTTGATCGTTAGCAAGATGGCATTGAAATATTCTTTGTCTATAGCCTGCTCATCAAATTGCTTTTCATCTAGGATCGTTAGCAACGCAAATCCCGTAGATTTGCGGACTTCCCCCCATAAACTCATACTCTCATCGAAATACTTGCACTTATCGTTGCTAGTGATGTAATTTTCAAAACACCAGACGCCAGTCGGATCTCTTTCGGTAAAATTCATAATCAATGACCCTAGGTTGTTTCTATCTATACTCACGTCTCTTAGATTGTCATACTTATTGAGTAAATCATTCTTTAGAGATTGCTGATCGAGGAACAGTATATTTTTCCCGACGGGTATGAATCCCCATATCTTTCTCTCTTTATGTCTTTCTATCTCCGAAGTTACTGAATCCGTAGGGATATCTTCCAGGCCCTTGATAGTCACGCTTTCGATCATAAACACCGAAGAAAAGAAAATCAGATAGAAGGCACCAGCTATTATGGCAAAAATAATTACGCCAGCTATTAAGCTTTTTATGAGAAAAGATCGCCTTCTTTTTCGAGTTAGACTGTCTTTATAGTGCGGTCCCTTAATGGTAGTGGCGCGCATTAACTATTTCGATTTAATTTCTTTTACTCCATTCATATATTTATGGAGGACTTCGGGGATCCTTACGCTACCATCTTCCTGCTGAAACTGCTCCAGGATGGCTGGTAATAAACGACTCGTGGCAAGACCAGAAGCATTGAGCGTATGCACGAATTCATTTTTTCCAGTCTTAGAACTCTTATATTTTATATCCGCCCTTCTGGCCTGGTAATCGATTGCGTTCGAAGCACTACTTACCTCTTTATATGTATTCATGCTTGGTATCCAAACTTCAATATCACAAGTCTTAGACATTGAGGCCGAGGCATCTTGAGCGGCCAGCTGAACAGTCTGATAATGAAGCCCGAGGCCCTCGACTAGTTTTTCAGCGTTCCCAACAAGTTCTTCAAAACCACTCCACGAATCTTCGGGTCTAGTAAACTGAAACATCTCTATTTTATTAAACTGATGGCCACGAGTCGTACCCTTCTCTCCAGCACCATAGCCCCCCGGCTCTTTTCTAAAACACGGCGAATAGGCAAAGTATTTTAAAGGTAGATCAATTTCATCTAACACCTCATTACGATGCAAGTTGTTGATCATCATCTCACTGGTGGCATTAAGGCAAAGACTGTCGCCCTGCTTATTTTCCGATGATCGCGATGTCCAAAAAAGATCGTCTCTGAATTTGGGTAAATGGCCAGAGGCGTAGGCCGAATCTTCGTTAAGTAAGAATGGCGGCAAAATAAAAGTGTAGCCATTAGCGACATGAAAATCTTTGAAATAATTTAATAATGCCCACTCCAACAGAGCGCCGTTACCCCTATAGCACCAAAAGCCAGACCCAGCTATTTTAACACCGCGGTCGTAATCGATAAGATCCATTCTCTTGGCCAGCTCGACATGATCAATTGGCTCGAAACTAAATTCCGGTTTCTCACCGAATGTTTTTACCACCTTGTTATTCTCTTTCCCGCCCGGAAGAACGTCTTCGGCCGGTATATTTGGTAACTCCGACAGCTTCTCCTTTAATTGATCTTCAACATTCCTGAGATTGGCCTCTAACTCTTTTACTTCTTCGCCAATCTTTTTCATCTGTTCAATTATCTCTGGCGTCGGCTTAACCTTGGAGTTCTTATTCCTCTCGGCCTTCAATGCTTCTAGGCCAATAAGTATCTCCTTTCTGTTATCATCTAGCGCGATAATCCCGCCCAAATTTAGGACATCCTTGGCCACTCTTTTCAATAAAGCCTTCTCTACCTCATCTCTTTTATCTCTTATTAATTTTATATCTAACATATACGTAATGATTAATTAAAGTTGTAGGTTTCTACTCTAGCCATGCGAAATTCTATCCCTTTCGGGAGTTAGACTTCATCAACGGAAAGATCTGACATTCGCGGATAGATTTATTCATGAGGAAAGAGAATAGCCTCTCACTAACACCAAAACCACAAGTTGGAGGCATACCGTATTCCAATGCTTCCACGAAATCATAATCATACATCTGGGCCTCTTCGTCGCCAGATTCTCTGAGCTTAACTTGGTCTTCGAAACGGTTAGCCTGATCAATCGGGTCGTTCAATTCGCTGTAGCCGTTACCAACTTCAGAACCAGCGATAATTACCTGGAACCTCTGGCTCAATTCCGAATTATTCTGATCTCTCTTGGCCAATGGTGACAGCGCCACCGGAACGCCTACCAAAAACCCAGGCCCAGTGATTTGCTTTCGACAATACTTCCAAAGATTATCTAGCGCTCGCGTTATATTAAAACCCTTTCTGTCATATTTTATTTTCAGTTCAATAAGTTTAGCCTCAACCTCTTCAAGCTTGGCGCTTAAAATATCCACCCCAGTAAATTTCTTTATAGTTTCTCGGTAGTCATATCTCTCCCACTCGCGGCCTAGGTCGATTTCGAAATCTTTAATTTTAAATTGTAGAGTGCCAAAAGTTTCTTTAGCAACGTATTTATACATTTCTTCTACTAGCTCCATGCCATCATTGTAGTCGGCATAGGCCCAGTAAAATTCCATCTGGGTATAATCCTGAGCATGTTCACTATCCATGCCTTCATTTCGAAACTGCCTTCCGATTTCGAAGGTTTTGGCGTAACCAGCAACCATTAATTTCTTTTGCCACAATTCGCCCATGGAGATTCTAAGATAGACATCAAGATCGAGCGCATTGTGATGGGTAATGAAGGGCTTGGCATCAGCTCCGCCGGTCGTACTCTCGAGAACTGGTGTTTCAACTTCCAAGAACCCCCGATTCAATAGGAATTCGCGAGTTGATTGCCAGAACTTAGACCTTTTTACGAACATCTCTCTGGTTTCTGGATCAAATAAAATATCTAAATATCTTTTTCTTAACTTGTCCTCTTCATCCTGGAGTCCATGCCACTTCTCTGGCAACGTTAAAATGGCTTTGCTTAGAAGCCTGCACTCTTCGACTTCCAAAGTTTGTTCTTCCTTTTTGGTTCTAAAAAGTGTTCCTTTGATTTCTATAAAATCACCGATATCTATGAATCTTTGGAATTTATTAAAGGCATCTTCACCGACCACGTCTTTCTTGATGTGCCCCTGGATCTTACTACCGTTATCATAGACATCCAGAAAAGCCGCGCCACCATGCCCCCTGACCGCCATCAACCTCCCAGCTATGACTATAGTCTTTTTCTCGTCAGACAATGACCCAAAATTGGATATCGCTTCAGCGACGGTATGTGTGCGATTAGACTTAGCCGGATATGGGTCTATACCCAACTTTCTCAGCTCTTCAACCTTTTGAATTTTAGTATCTCTTATTTCATCTATTGGCATATTCAAATGATAGCAAATTGGCCAAAAAAGTGAACCCGGCCAATCGGCCGCTCCCTATACGCTAAAAATTAGTACCCCTCTCCTCGCCATTAAACTAGCTGGACAACAAAAAAGCCCTGTCTACGCCATTCAGCGTAGACAGGGCTTTTTAAAAGATTAACCGATATCTACGATTTTATATTCAACTTCACCCTTTGGAGTAACAACTCTTACGGCTTCGCCTTTTTTACGGCCGATAAAAGCTTTTCCAAGGGGAGATTCATTAGAGATAAATCCGGCGACCGGATCTGATTCTGCGGCGCCAACAATCGAATAAGTGTGCGAACCAACTTCAGATTGAACTTTGAGGGTTGACCCGACCTGGACGAAGTCTTTATCGCCGTTATGATTAATAACCACGGCCTTCTCCAATATGTTTTTTATCTCCTCTATCCTGCCTTCATTGAAAGCTTGAGCTTCTTTAGCTGCATCGAATTCGGCGTTCTCAGACAGATCTCCTTGCTCCTTAGCTTCCTTGATTCTAAGAGCAATCTCGGGTCTCAAAACACTGAGTCTCTCTTCGAGCTCATTCTTTAGTTTCTCTAGGCCTTCCTTACTGAAATATTGGTTATCCATAATTTTTGCCTTATTTCTAGATAATGACCAGAAACGGGCGTTACTTAATTATATAAAGTAGAAGTCTACAACAATACTTTGTTTTTGGCAATTCTCTTGTTGATAATCAAAGTGCAGGCGAGATAGATGGCTCGGGACTCTCCGCAGGAGATATCGAGGGCACGACATCTAGCACTTTATCCTTAGAAAAATACCATTTCATGAATTCGTTAACTGTACGGGTGGCATATCCTTCATTTGAAGACGAGCCTTCGGTCAGAACAGTGACAACAATCTCCGCATTATTTAAAGGGGCAAAAGCCGTAAATAAGGAGTTGATCCTCTTGCCCTTTACAATCTCTGACGTTCCGGTCTTTGCACCAACTCTGACCGGTATGTCTTGTAGCAACTTGGCCGTACCAGATATAACCGTCTCCTCCATATCTCTTCTCATCTCGTCTATTATGTCCTCCCTGAATGGCAACTTCTTAAGAACTTCTGTCTTAAAAATTTTCAATGTATTATTCTTTCCGTCCACAATTCTATTAGCTATCCTAGGACGATATATAGTCCCGCCATTAGCGATAGCCGCTATATAACTATTAAGCCACAACGGCGTAACGGATAGGTCTCCCTGGCCTATGGATATATTGTAAGTATCTCCTGGATACCAAGACTCACCCCGTTCAGTTTCCTTCCATGCAGGAGTGGGAACAAAACCCTTACCCTCATTCGGCAGATCAATTCCCAAGACGACATCAGCTAGAGCGTTCTTTAAATAATTAGCTATCCTATCAACTCCCAGTCCAGAGATTTTTCCATATCCGCCGCCGCCAATAAAAAAGTATATGTTGCAAGAATCTGCTATGGCACGCCTTAAATTAAATTGCCCCAAATCTACACGCCAATTTTTGAAAGTACGGCCAGTATCGCCGCCACTTGAATCAGGAACAGTTAAGCTGACGCAATCTTTTATGGTGTCGCTAATTTTAAATATGCCCTCCTGTAGAATAGCCATGCCCATGAATGGCTTTATCGTAGAACCCGGATTATAGACGCCACTTACTACTCTATTAAAAAGTGGCTTTGAGCTATTATCAAACAATTTTTTGTATTCAGTCTCAGATAGGCCATCTCGAAAAAGATTATTATCAAAACTGGGAAAGCTTACCAAAGCCAGCACCTCGCCATTCTGCGGGTTCTGCACAATAGCAGCGGCTTTATCTAATGATGTCGGCTTCAATATATTAAAAAGAGAATTATATAATACTTTCTGCATGTCATAATCTATATTCAACACAATATTATTGCCGGGTAGTGCTTCTTTTTGATCGCCGCTAGCTCCGCCACTGAAAAATACGCGCCCATGCTCCCCCCTCAAATATTCTTCATATTCGTCTTCTAGGCCGGCACGACCGATCGTATCTGTAGATAGATAATACGAATCCCGAGCTAGGTCATCTTTAGAGACCTTGCCGGTATATCCAATTATTTGAGAAAATTGAGAGCCATCAACATAGTACCTCTTAGTGTCTGCTATTACATAAAATCCTTGAGGATTTAGAAAATTTATCTCTAATAGCTGCTCTTTGGATAGATCTTTAGCTATAAAAAAGATTGAGCTTGATTTCATTTGATCGGCGACTTGGCTGGCTAGGATATCTCTATCTAGGCCAAGTGCCTTCGCAATCTTACCTAGATTAACATCGTAATCTTCCTTGTGCTCCCTAATCTCTTTGGAAATAACCAATAGATCAAAACTTGGCAGATTCTTCGTAAGCGGCTTGCCAGAACGATCTAATATTATTCCTCTCGGGGGCGGAATTTGAAAATTAGCCGAACGGTTTTGATTGGCAACTATTGATAAGCTTTTATGATCTACGATTGATATCTTGAAAGAAAAAGAAAGTATAACCCCTATCAACAGAATGAAAGATATCCAAATAATCCTAAAAGCTAGATCCGATATCGGCCTTTCTAGATCTGAAAGATCACTGCCGGAATCTAATAATGTTTCTTCCGGCGTTATTAAATCATCCCTATCGATTGATATTCTATAGTCTCTCTTCATTGTAGATATTAAATATGCGAGTCAGCAGAAAATATTCTATAGCGATTATTATATATGAATGAATATAGAACCTATAATCTTTCAGATGATTCCCAAATTTGAACGCATTTAAGCTCTCGCCGGAGATAAACTGTTGAGAGTAGTGACTAATAATCAATATCGCGACAGTAAGGGCCAGTCCCAGTATAGGCATCGCAATAAAGCTCATATATCCGCTACGTTCAGAGAATATATTAAAACTGATAATTCTATCCATCCCAAACAATACCAAGATAATTAAGCTCATAGGAAGAATAATTGAGCCGAGCGGATAACCAAGAATCAGCTCATACAGAATCGAAAAGAATGGAAGAAAAATGAATACTCTTTTTCTAGGACCGAAAACCAGTAGACAACTTGCCAGATATGTAATTACTAAAAAATTAAAATACGCACCGTAAAGAGCTGGCCCGATTAGTCCATCAACAGCGATACACAATAAAAATATCAATAGGAACCACAAGAACATTATTTTTTTATAATTAAGACTCTTGAGAATCTTATCTGATCAAATGCTGGCTTAATTCTCACCTTCTTAAACAATTCTCCGGCTTTAGTCTCAACCAAATCAACTGTACCTATAATCAAAGCTGCTGGGAAAAGGTCATCACCAGAAGACACAATAAGATCCCCCTCCCTTACGTCATCGTCCTCAACGATCAAATCTAAATTTAAACCATTACGCACAGCTCCGACAGCGATACCTCCAGCTCCAGATGCCGCATCCCTAGCCGTAACCTTGAAAGAACTGTCGATTACCGAAACGACTCTAGAAAAAGTCTCAAAGACATCTCCGATTCTACCTATTAGTACACCCTCGTCAGTCACAACAACGAGGCCACTTTCTAACCCGTCGCTAGAACCCTTATTAATTAAAAAATTTAAACCGTCTAAAGATGCCGAACTGCTGAATATGCTGGCATCCACGAATGAAAATTTATGTTTTTCTGCTAAATTTAAAGATTTTCTCAAATAATTATTCTCTTCTTCTAAATTCTTAAATTTAGACAATTGACTAGTAAGATCGTCAACTTTCTCGCGCAGGGCCACGTTATCATTAGAGACTTTTCCCAATCTTCTAAATTCATCCCAGAACATTCTGAAGCCGTTCATCTTCTCAAATAGATAAACTGCCGGCCTTTGAATTATCCCTACGTTTGGAACAATCTGCCCAATCCAAAAACGACTGGCTAGAGCCATCGCCAATAAGATAAAAATTAAAAATATTAGATACGCCAGGAACTTATTCCTCATCATGGTTTATATATAAGCCTCTCTCTCGGTTGAGACTAATACGTTCTTGAGCTGATCCACGTTTTCCAAGACAAAACCGCAACCACGAGCAACGGCCGTTAACGGATCGTCGACAATTTTAACAAACAGCTTAGTCTCTTGAGCTATGAGCCTATCCAACCCACGCATCATCGCTCCACCGCCGGCAAGATATATGTGCCTATTTATAAGATCAGCCGTAAGCTCTGGCGGCGTCTCTTCGATTGTGCTTTTAACCGACGCAACAATTAGGGCTATAGACCTCTGCATTGCTTCGCGAAGATCATATGACGTGATCGGCAGCTCCTTAGGCAGCCCAGAAACCAGGTCTCGACCCCTAACTGTACCTTCTAGCTCATCTTCAAGCGGAGAAGCCGAACCAAACATAATTTTCAGATTCTCAGCCGTTGCATCACCTATTAGAAGATTCTTCTGCTCTCTCATATATCTCACAATATCTTCACTCAATTTATCTCCGGCTATTCTAAGAGATCTAGACGCTATAACGCCTCCCATAGAAATTACAGCCACCTCCGTAGTCCCACCACCCATATCGACGATAACATTGGCTACAGCGTCCTGGACTGGTAATCTTGCCCCTATAGCCGCGGCCATAGGCTCTTCTATCAAATAGACCTCTCTCGCACCAGCATTATATGTTGCATCTTCGACTGCACGCCTCTCAACTTCGGTCACGCCAGAAGGTATGCCCACAACTACACGTGGCCTCGGAAATAATGCAAATCCTTCCTGATGGACTCTGTCTATGAAGTACTTGAGCATCTGCTCGGTAACCTCGAAATCGGACACCACACCGGAAACCAATGGCCTAGAGACCATGATATATCCAGGCGTACGCCCTACCATTTTCTTAGCTTCTTCGCCTATGGCTAAAATCTTGCCAGTTTTTTGATTAACTGCGACTATCGATGGCTCATTGATGATAATACCTTTGCCCCTAACATAAACTAAGGTATTTGCAGTACCCAGATCAATACCAATATCTTTTGACCAAAAACCAAAAAGTTTGTTTAACATCCTCGTTTAATCCTTATCTTTCAATAACATAACATATCAAAAATGATATGAACAATCAAAAGACGTTCCACCCCTTCCATCTCCTCATCGTGTCCTCGCCTGCATCATTGACTATCGAGTTGCCTAGGCAAGAATAAGCCAAAAAGATAGGTAACCCTCGCACTATCAATTTCTTATAGGTGTTGCCCTCGACCTATCTTTTTGGATTCTTGATTCTAGTCACTCTACAGTCAATGATTTAACTGCGGATGATTCGGAGATGGAAGGAGCTTCGCTTGAGATAGAACTTTACATACGAAAAAGCGAGCCTAAAACTCTCAAAAAATTTTTAGGCTCGCTTTTCTAATTATATTAGAAATTTCTTGAGATCTTTTATCTCAATCAGTTCTAGCTCGCTAGACTTTCTGTGCTTAAGCTCTACCGAATCTTTGGCTAGAGTTTTTTCACTAACTACTAGTCTGATTGGACAACCTATCAAATCAGCATCAGCAAATTTTTCACCTGCACTCTTGTCCTCTCTATCGTCACATAAGACTTCTAAGCCAGATTCAGTTAATGTATCATATATAGCCCCAGCTTCGTCATTCTTGCCTAACGATACTAAATGTATCTTGAATGGTGCTATGCTATCAGGCCAAATAATACCCCTATCATCGTGCATTACCTCAACAATTGTGCCCATCAATCTACTGAGTCCAATGCCATAAGAACCCATAAAAATGTGTTTCTTATTTCCAGTATCATCGATAAAATCCAAACCAAAAGGTTCTGAAAATCTAGTTCCCAAGGTAAAAATATTACCAACTTCAATAGCCTTCTCTTCTACAAAGTCATTTCCTAGACCCAAATCCTTCTTAATATTATCGGTAAAAATCTCTTTATTTATGGCAGCTCGGCCTCTTTCTATTTCTAGTCCCTTACCGTAATCTTTTTTAGATATATAGATAAGGTCTTCTCCGGCTTCGCAAATAGTTTGGAATTCGTGGGAAAATTTGGAGAAAGTTCCACCAGATGCAAGGACTAAGTATGTCCTATTTCCAATGCCAACTCGATTAAAAACATTCTTATACGCCTCAGTAGCTTTTTCATAAAATGCCATATGCTCCTTTTCATCTTTGGAAAATGAATACAGAGCCTTCCAATAGAACTCTCTCCCTCTTAAGATACCGGATTTGCTCCTGGCTTCATTTCTAAAGATTTCCTTAAAATCATATGCATATATCGGCAAATCTTTATATGAGCTTACGTGCTGAGTCAAGATATTGGAATAATCTTCTTCGTTGGTAAACGATAAGCCGGCTTCACCGCCATTTTTTAGCTTCGTCTTAAACCAGCTATCTACCACCTCATCGCTCCATCTACCTGATTTCTCCCAAGTTTCCTTATTCTGAAGTATAGACGTCTTCATTTCTACGCCATCAATTCTGTTCATTTCTTCCCTGATTATCCCTTCAATCTTTTTTATAACCCTCAAGCCAAGAGGAAGAAATGAATATACTCCAGCCATTTCCTTATACACGAAGCCGCCACGAATAAGAAGTTGAGCATTTACAGCTGTCTCATCGGCTGGAGCCTCCTTGATTGTTTTAGTGAATAATTTAGATATTCGCATATGTTTAATATACCCAATTTACGTAATTGAGGCAATCTGAGGAGTGACGATCGCTTTATAATCTTCAGACTTCATGGCAATCGAAAAGCATCTGTCGCCGGCATTAAAAACTATTTTTTCATTGTCGAAAAGTTTTGGATCAGCTACCACCTTAATACAAAATAAATTACCAAAAGGCGGTACGCCGCCAACCCTAACACCATTTGTTATTTGCGATACCTCGTCTTCTGTGACAAATCTTATCTTTTTAGCGCCCAGCACCTCGCAAGCCTTTTTAGAATCTAGCTTTAGATCGGCCGGCATTATTAGCATAAGAAATTTCTCTTCGCTATCAGCTAGATAGGCCTTAACAATTAAGGCCTTAGCTCCCTGCTCTAACTTATATTCTGGTCGCATTTTGGCCGCCTCTTCACTTGTTCTAACTTCGTCGTGTTCGAAGGTCTCAAACCAAAAACCCCCGCTCTTTAATATTCTGAGTATTTTATCAACCGCTAAGTGATAATTAGAAGAATTTAACGAGGTCTCTGAATGTGACATAGAACATGAGAAGTATTAGAAGTCCAAAACCAATAGCATTCATGCGGCCTTCTAGCTTTTTATTTATGGGAGAACGTTTTATCTTCTCGACTAGCAGAAGTAAGGCCCGGCCACCATCGAGAGCTGGGAATGGTATAAAATTGAGAACTGCAAGATTGATAGATATCATAGCTACGAATTGCATGAGATAGTTAAAACCGATTCTAGCCGCTGAACCAGTAAGTGTAGCAATGCCTATCGGTCCAGAAACATCTGACATCAATTTACCGCTCACTACTAGCGTCTTAATGAGAGTATAGTATCCCATTACGGTATTGATCAATAAATAATAAGCATCGTAAACGCCACGCCAAACCGCCTCATACCAAGGATATTTAACAATTCCCGTAAGGGCTAATGATATTCCAAGAGCACCTTCGCCTGCAGGCGGATTTTTTCTAGGCTCAACGATTTTCTCAATCACTAAGTCGCCTCTTTTGATGAGCATGGTCACCCGATTACCGGCATTATCGACTATATATGACTGCACCTCTCCAACGGAACTTGCATAGATCAGCTTATCGCCACTCTTGAATCCCACGATAGTATCCAACAGCTTGAGGCCAGACATATCTGCCGGACTCTTAGCATTAACTTGGATTATTTGGACTTGGAGATCTTTCACTTTAGACGTATCACTGCCGTCGGTCACGCCAATTCTAAGACCAAAAAAATTAACCACCATTAGAAGGAAAATGGCTAAAAATAAATTCATGACGACTCCAGCAGAGATAACTACAAATCTTTGCCATATAGACTTCGAGGAGAAACTTCCTTCTTTATTCTTTTCTTCGCCGTCTTCTCCCAGAATCTTAACGTAGCCGCCAAATGGAATAAGATTAATGGAATATACTGTTCCACCTTTCTTTATGCTCCATAGCCGAGGCGGAAACCCAAATCCAAATTCCTCAACAGTCATACCTGCCCTCTTCGCAAATATAAAATGGCCAAGTTCGTGGACTAGGATTAGTATCCCGAGGACAATAATGAAAATTATAGCAGTCAGCATAGGTTAAGCTTAGAAATGCCAATTAGCATGTGCGGGTATGGGTTTCGAGAGGCTCTCGGAGCGCGACTGGCGCGAGAGAGAGGGTGATTTTCAGTAGAAAATACAGCCCGTACTCGAGAAATCCATACCCGCATCTGATATTTTTTATGACGTCATTAGCTCTTGCTCCTTCTTCTTGGCCAGCTCGTCAAACTTTTTGTTTAGATCGTCTATAATCTTTTGCAATTCATCTTTGGCTTTATAATTATCGTCTTCTCGGGCTTTCTTTTCTTTAACTTCTTGCTGAACTTTTTTTAGAATATCTTCTCTTATCTGCCTAACCTTGATTTTACCTTCTTCTACTTTCTGGCCAAGCAATTTTATAAACTCTTTTCTTCGATCTTCTGTGAGGGCAGGCAATACGACCTTAACACCATCCCGATCAGATGATGGGCTAAGAGACGCGGCACCATCTTTAATACCTTTCTCTATATACGGAATCGCTTGTTTGTCCCAAGGCACTATGAGAATAACTCTAGGCTCTGGTATTGAAATCGTTGCCAACTCCTTTATCCTCATCCTTGAACCCATATATTCAACCTGAATCTCTTCCACCATGGAAGTATTCGCACGACCAGTTCTTATCGAGGCAACTTCGTTCTTCGCATGCATAAATGCACCCTCGAAATCGCCCTTTCTTTGATTGATTAAGTCCTTATACATATAAAGATATTATATCATTAAGCTAATCATTTTCAACATTAATGAAAAAAGTCTCGAGAGCTAGCCGATGATTAAATTGTGGTTCAGATATGATCGGGTAGAGACGGCTCAAGCCACTCAAAATCCGGACGCATAAAGCTGTCTTAGCGCCATGACTCAAATAGTTCATCCATTCATCAATACGTTGAAGGTAGTCTCCAGCTTCATAGAATTTTTTAACAAAATTGATCTTATCTGCCACGCTCATGTTGATGGCTTCGTTAAGGCTATCGATAGATCTCTTAACTCCTTTAATTTTTTCGTCGTCCACACAATTTATTGCCCAGCCGAGACGACCATTCGCAACTCTCATTATAAAATCAGCATCTTGGCCATTAATGCCTCTCTCGTTTAAATAATCTCCTATCATTTTATCAGCGATGGACACAAATTTAACAGATTCACATCTCGATCTTATAGTTGACAACATAGCCTGAGGTCTTGAAGATATTAACAGTAATATTGAGAACTTGTTTGGCTCTTCTAAGATTTTAAGGATAGCGTTGGCGGCATCAGTAGTTAATCTGTCAGCATCATTTATAATTATAAATTTATATGGCCCATGATATGGCTTTAGCGTCATGAACTTTCGCATATCCCTAGAATCATCAATATAAATCTTAGTTTCGCCGTCAATTATTTTAGGTGACAATATCTTTAGGTCAGGATCTGCGTCAGAGATATCAGCTCGATTATTAGCCAATTTGTACACTTCCAAGGCAAAAGTTCTTTTACCGATCATCTCTTGTCCCCAAAACAAATAAGCATGGTTCATGCTGCCATCTTTAATCATGCTTTCAAAGTATTTCTTATTTTTACTGAAACCTATTGTCGCCCACTTCATAATTTCATTAAACAAGAAAAGAGCCGCCTTTGCAATCAAAAGCGGCTCTTTTAGATACTTATGATTTTACTGAGCTGGATTGAGAGGTAGATTATTATTCTCCTCTTCTGGCGTCTCTGCTCCTGACGTAACCTTATCGGAGTTGCCCTGTTCTATGTTAGCTGGCAAATTAACATCCTCCGATACCATGGGCAAGTTCTTCGACTTATTGTCGTTGAGTGCGACATATATAATGACTAGCACTATTATCGCTCCTATTATTAAAGCTGTAATTAACATATTTTCGTATTAACGATCGTTATTGTTTAATAACAAAATTTGTTCGGCGACCTTATCAGCGGCATCGACCAATGCAAATGATTTTATTTTCTCGCTGACATTGAGATAATTTTCTGGATTTAATAAATTCTCAATTTGATTGAGTATTATATGCGGCGTTAAATTCTGCTCTTCGATCATAACCGCACCAGACTGGCTGAACTCCTTCGCATTTAAAAACTGGTGGTTTGAGGCTGAATTTCCGAGGGGAATAATGATGGCAGGTTTTCCAAGTGCGGCAATCTCAAATATATTAGCTGCACCCGCACGAGAGATTATTATATCGGCGACCGCATAAGCCAATCTCATCTCTGAAACTCCAAAGAATGGATAGAGACGATAATTATTCTTAATCAAATCGGCATAATGAGTTTCACCTTCTTTCGTTATCTTCTCAACCTCGGACTTCACAACGTCCAATTGACCGTCCCCGCATTGATGGATAATTTGATAATCCTTGGCAATTATGACCAAGGACTGAGTGATCGTATCGTTTATGATTTTAGCTCCCTGGCTTCCGCCCAAGACTAAGATAACCTTCTTGTCCGATTTTAGATTAAACGCTTTAAGAGCTTCTTCTTTGCTACCATTTAATAAATCAGTCCTTACAGGATTACCGGTTAGAATGGCTTTATCTTTCACAAAATAGTCTCCAGCAGATTTGAAAGATATAAATATCCCATTTGCCATTTTGCCAATCCATCTATTCGTTAGTCCTGGAACCGCATCCGAATCATGGGTCAAAAGTGGTATTGCGTATATTTTTGCCACAATCGCAGGAATAAAAGACGCATATCCCCCCTTGGTAAAAACCACATCTGGCATAAACCAGAATATATACCAAAGAGATTGGATAAAACCGATAGGCATCTTCAAGATATCAAGGAGATTGAGGAAGCTAAGATATCTGCGAAATTTGCCAGCCACCACGCTTTTAAATTTAAGCGAGTTATCGATGCAAGCATCCCTCAGCATCTTTCCGTCTCCCAACACTAATAAATCTAAATCAGCTCCTGACTGTTGAGCTTTGTTCTGTAACGAATTGGCCACTGCTATCAATGGAAAAACATGGCCACCCGTACCGCCACCGACTAATAAAATTCTAAAAGCCATATGTTATTTATATATTATCAGAATAATCAACGACCAACTATGGCTGGAGCACGTCATCCTTACTGCCATCGATTAGAATATCTACCTTTTTCACTGAGCTAAATTGTTTTATCGTGTTCTCTATCTGCGATCTTATCGCAGCAACCTTGCAAGATCCACCACCATACGCAGATAGGGCCGAGTTGAAATCGATTGTGGCCAATCCATTCTCTATGACTAGCTTATTTATCTCTACCCTAGGAACCTGAGGTATGGAGCTAAAATAGCCAGCTCTACCTTCATCAGTTAGCACGCCCCTAATTAGCTCCTCGAGAGCTGTCCTACCCGGAGCCTCAGACTTGGGGACTCTTCTCTCGACTGGATATGTTCTAGCGCAATAATCAGCCCTGGGATCTTTCTTAGAATTAGAGAAATAGACCTTTAAAATCTGCGCTTCTACGTTCTCGAATTTAATCGGAGAAGAAACTAAGTTTTCAATTGATCCGTCTTTGGCGCTGTAATTGAAAGCCTCAACATATCCCGTACTAGCTGTCGGCTCGCTGTAATTTAAATCAATAGCAAAGACTCCGTATTTGCCCATATCGGGGCTATTAGCCATGGTAAATGCCTCTGCAAGTACCTTGCCGTTACTATCTTTAACTCGAACGTTCAGATTATTTTCAAAAACCCTTGCAACGCCCCTTATCTCAACCGGAAGACCAGCCTCGTCTCCACTTCTGGGACTCATTAAGATTATATTTGGAGATTTAGTCACCCTAAGCTCAGTGACGATTAACTTATCTTCCGCAACCACGCTACCCTTCCCAGAGACCTCAAAAGATTCGTACAAATCACTTATTGGGATATCCATCCCTGATCCGTCGAATAGTTTTGCTTCCGCATGAAGCACGAGCTCGATCTTAGAATCAGATAACTCAATAAATATTACGCCACCATCAATATCGACTTTCGATATGGTCCCGTTGAATTCTCTAATTTCCCCGCAAACTCCAGCCGGCTTGGCCTTAGAAGGATTACCATGCTTAACCCATTCCCCAGATTGACATACCCAAGAATCTTCGCCACTCCATAAGCGCATACCAAATAGGATAGCCATTCCAGCCACGATCAAGAATACGACCAGGGCAATAAATTTTTTCATGATTTTTAAATTATTTTTATATTAAGATTCTGAGCCACGATCTGGCTGAGGTTTAACATCATCACGCTTGACTCGTTTTTTAATATCATCAAATATTCTGATTTGTTGAACAGCGCCGAAAAGGGCAATAATACCACCAATTATAAACACGGCCTGGAATCCAAATTTTTGAGCAAGGAATCCGCCCAGAGCGGCGGCAATAGCACCGGAAATACCTATGGCCACAGAGTCCATAGACCATTCAACATTTTCTTTCAACTTGTCCAAATGCCTAGAGAAAATAGCATACCAAGGAGGTATAGAGAAAGCTGCCCCGATTCCATATAGAGCCTGGATAATATATATATGAATCGGAGTCTTTGCAAAGAGATACAGAAAAGGAATGATGCCGACAATAGCGCTTCCAAATATCATTGAATAGAAATCATCTCTCTCGCCATGATTTCTATCTAGTATCCTAGAAACCGGGATTTGAAAACCGACTTTAAAAACTTGAAAGATTGCGGCGGCGAAACCGATGACCTCCAAAGAGCCCTGGATTTGATTAGTAACAAATATCGCGAACACTGGAGCGAATATACTAAAGCCAGAGTTTATAAAAAAATCTGATACAACTAGTGTTCTTATAACATGATTAACCTTCACATATCCATTCTAGCAATAAACGAAAAAATGGCCAACGGCCATTTCTAGAACACAACATTAGTTGGATGGTATTAGAGCCTAGGCAATCCCCAACCCGTCGATCCATCGTCAGCTGAAGATATTTTCTGTGAAAACTCCTTAAGTAATTCAAAAGTAGAAACTGCTGGATTCTTGTCATCTTTCTGCCAAAGCTTAGTTGCCAAGCCAGCAACATGCGCGGCGGCCATAGATGTGCCAGACGACACGACATAGCCACCATCTCTAGACAAAGATTCTATGCCGACTCCAGGAGCCACGAAATTGACATAACCGTCCTCATTGACATTCGTCTCTTTATCTTCGTCTTCGCCTCTAGCGCTCCAATCCGGCACTTTGTCGCTAAAATCAATAGCACCCACAGAGACAACGCTTTTGTCTGTCGCAGGATAATCAATACTTCCAGCATACGGACCATCGTTGCCCGCAGCGGCTACGAATAAAACATTTTTGCCAATGCCATAAGCTATTGCGTCTCGGATCAAATTACTTTCGATATCTGAACCCAATCCCAATACTATAACGTTAACCTTTTGATCAACCGCTGTTATAATCCCGGCTGCGACATCGTCAGCCCAGCAAGAACCATTGTCTAAGCAGACCTTATAAGCGTAGAGTTCCGCCTCTGGAGCCATGCCCCAAATACCATTGCCCTCGCTACCACCATTGGCAAGAATAATACCGGCCATGTGAGTACCATGTCCATTGTTATCGTCGCATTTATCCTCAATCATGGGCTTCGATCCTGTAAAGTCTCTGCATTCTTTAATTTTAATATCAGGATGTTTTGCAACGCCAGTATCTAAGACAGCAACCTTCACGCCATCTCCACCAGAAGATTTAGTTATAGTTGGATCGCTATATAAAGTTTTTACTCCCCAAGGGATACTATCTACCGGAGCTTGATAAGCGGCCTTTAATTTAGGGGCAACCTTAGTTTCTAGAATATTTAGCCTATTAACTGACGTAATCTCAACGCCAAATATTTTAGTTAGTCTAAGCTGCCAATCGGTTAAATCAGCGGTGAAACCCACATCAAAAATCTGCCTTACATTGAAGGATTTCTTCCAAAAAGAAGCGTTCGATTTTACTAAATAGCGAGTATTGTTAGCCGCTGCATTAGCGCCAAATGCTACCCCAAATACTGCAATAATGGCTAAAACAGGCACTATTCTCTTTATATTCATGTATGGATCTATTTTACCACATCGCCACCCCCTAGGGCAATCCACAGCCTACTTGCTTTTTGCGTCATTATTTTTTGTCATTTCTTCAGTAGAAAGTAGTTTGTCTATGCCATCCACAACTAGATCGCCTATTTCTTTAATCTTCTCGTTCGCTCTGAAAATCTTCTCAAAAATTTTATTCGTGAATTTAAATATCAGATAACAAACGGTAACAATTAGAATTAAACCCAGCAAGACCATAGTCGCATTAGCGACGTATTGAAAGATATATCTGAAACCCTCTCCAAAGAAATATCCGAAACCAATCGTTATGGCGGCCCAACCGATGCCACCTATTAAATTATAGAGGCTAAACTTCTTTAAATTGTATTTTAGCATCCCCGCCGTAATCAATGTGGCCACAGTGAAAGAGACGGTCATTCTCGTAAAAATTATGGCCTTACCGCTATGCTCTGTAAAATAAGTCCTAACCCATCCCACGATTCTCTTGCCGCTCTTAGTCTTGCGTGCCCAATAATCCAAAGTTTTAGCACCGGCAAAATAACCAATTCCATACCACATAAAACCATTTACGAATTGCCCGGCGATAGTAACCAAAAACGTGGGGATAAAACTTAAGCCACCGACACCTACCAAGAATCCGGCCAATATCTGCGTATTAAAACCCTCGATGGCAGCGCCAGCAAAAACAAAAAAATATTTGTGAGAAAATAGAACTGGAAAATTATCTTTTAGAAAATAGAAAATTGTTTCCATTAAGACTTCTTTAGTATCCGAAAATCAGATTTTAGAACAGATTTGGTGTTAGAATTATAGATTGCTACGGCTGGATGATAGAGTGGGACGATCCTAACCTTACCATATGAGGCATCGGTTTCAAACACCTTGCCGTGCATCTGACTAATGGGCTTTAGATGCGACTCTAAGCCGAATCTTTTCATAATATATTCCATAGAAAATCTACCCAAAGTAGCAATCGTTTTGGGTCTAATTATTTCCAACTGCCTATCTAGAAATGGACCATATATTTCTATTTCTCCCGGTAGTGGATCTCTATTTAGCGGCGGCCGATCCTTAACAATATTCGTCACGTATACATCCGCTCGATCAATACTAGCTGAGGCCAATAGCTCATTCAATATCCTGCCCGAAGCGCCACAAAACGGCTTACCAGTCGCAGCTTCATTTTTTCCAGGAGCTTCGCCAATAAATACAATCTCTGCATAATGACTACCTTCGCCAATTACTGGAAAAACATTATTTTTAATCCTTTCGGCATAAAGAGGAGACTCCTTCAGGGCCATGATCTCGTCTTTTATTATACGTAATAGCTCATCTCTATCCTCTGACATATGTACTTAATACTATTTTATTAGAGCGCAGATCGCAAGTATTTTTGTCACTAGCCCATAATTAGTTTCTTCGAACTAATTAGACCAGCTACCAGCCAGAAGACTAATCTCCCCTGCTGTAGAGTCCAAAAGAAATGATCGAATAGTCCGATTAAGAGCAATGATCCAAAAAGTATTATAAAAGAATAGTGGTACATTTTTTTAAACCTAGTATCCAGGACATACTCGCCGATTATTAAAACCAAAAAGGCTATGAACAATATGCAGCCGATCAAGCCGACTTCGTTATACGCCAGTAGATAAATGTTATGCACGGGCTGGTAGTAATAACTTGGGAGATGCGGGCTCTCGTACATAAGCCATGGTACAAAATTGCCCAGACCATATCCAACTATATTGATATCCGAGCTCAGAGATTCTTCAGCGTAAAATAATCGCATCTGCACGGCCTCCTCCTCGTAAGACATAGTGATTCTACTAAGTACGCTCGGCCAATATAAAACGCTCACCATGAGAATTACCAAGAGCGTTGAAGCCAGGATGAGCTTCAGCTTAATTTTGTTCTCGGATTTAGCCCAAAACAGCTCTCGAAAATTAGTCTTAAAAGCTAAGAGCCCTCCTCGCAAAACAAATCCTAATGCCCAAAAGAAAATAATTGTTCTCGAGAACGTCAGCAGTAATCCAAGTAAAAGAATGCTATGAATCGTAAACAATATATAATTCATTCCGTTCTTCGCAGTATCACGATAGGACCAATAATTATACAAACAATAGATGGCCAAAAATAGAAAAATTGCCAAAACATTTGGATGAGGCGTAGTTCCATAAGCCCTGATAATTCTTTCTCCGACAGTATTTGTGAATATCGCCACGCCATTCATATATAGGCCCAGAGGACTTTCACCTAGATATCTAAGTCCCAGATCTCCTTGTTTTAAGAATTGAGCAATGGCTATGATCGATTGCAACAATCCACCTGCTACAATTGCGACCAATCCCCTGGAAAAGTTGAATCTGGATGTGGCATAATTTTTTATATAGAAATACAGACCGATAAACTCTATTAGCTTAATAAGTTGGAATATCGCCACGCCTCGATCTAGAGATTTAAAAATCGATAATGCGCCTATAACGACAAGCCCAAACAACACGTACGATGGCTTATCGATCTTTGGATAAAATCTATAATTATTCTTGGCCCATAAATATATCGCCACTATTAACAATAAGCACAAGATTATATCACTTAGGTACACGGACATAGATAACCATTCATTGTAGCGCCATCCCGGGTAGTAAAAAATCTTCCTCGTCTGAAGTGGAATAGAAAATAAGAATATGTAGAATAGATACCTCTCTAATTTATCCAACATCTAAAAATAATTTCAGAATAGCTCCTAAAGCAAAAAGGAGCATCATGCCATATAAAATCCAGTGCGGCATGGACAATCTGGACTCTGGTACTCGATTACCCTTTTTCTTCGCTTTTAAATATATATAAATTATTACTATCGCTTCAAAACCCAAGGCAACAGCCCCACCTAAACCGATGACGCTTACAAAATCACGCAAACCAAGGAAATAAAGAACAATTGGCGGCGCCACGACCAACAGCCAAGACCAGAATCTGTTAAAGCCAAAATCGAGAGTAAATATCTCCTGGAAAGCTGATCCCAGCATCAGGAAACAACTGCCTATAGCCAAAATACCAAATAAAGAGCACAGAACCATCATCTTATCGCCAAGGATGATGAACAAATCAGCTATAGAATCATCGCCGGCAGATCCACCAGTTACCCCAACAACGCCAATAACGAAAAGAAGAAAAAGCACCGCCACGAAAATCATGGCAATCAATATAGCCTTAAATAGCTTCTTCTCTTGTCCCTTTAATATCTGCCGCTGGATTGGAATTGCGCTTAAACCACCAAAAGCAAATAATAAAACGCCATACGGCAAAAACCAGTACCGAGAGGTCGAGGAAAAATCTATTAAATGGCCCAAATCTATCTTGGGAATACTAAAACCCAAGATGATGATTACAATTCCTAAGAAAAGTATAGAAAACGCTATCTCTAAAAAAGAGATTCTCTTGATGCCCATAAGCAAAATTGCCGAGAATACGACAACGAATAAAATACTATAGAAATCAATCGACTGATAGAAGAAAAAAGAGAAAATATTACTTAAAAATTGTCCGGATATCAACATGTAGGCCAATAGGCCGGCGTAACCATTCAAAGCAGCCGAGAAGAAAAGGGCTCGTCTTAGGCCCTTCCCTGCATACATCTCAGCATAGCCGACCAGCTGATGATCTTCTTTGGTCCTAAGTATTATCTCGGCATACATTAGATCAACAAGAAGCACTAGTCCACCAACGAAGAAGAGGAATGCGACTCCGACCACAAAACCAGCTCTGCTGAAAGCTAAGGGCAAGCCAAATAATCCAACGCCAACCATAGCGCCAATCAGAACTGACGTGGCCGAAATAAGCTGCCTATTTCCTTTTATCCAATTTAGATACTGCACAATCATTAAATTATATCAGGGAATAAGATAAACAAAAAACGGCCGCCTGGCCGTTTTTTGTTTATCTCGTCTATCTAAACGCCACTTTCAACACTTCATCTACATGGCTCACGAAAACAAATTTAGCATTTCTTTTAACTTCTTTCGGTATATCAATCATGTCTTTCTTGTTCGCAGCTGGCAATATAATTATTTTAAGACCAGCTCGATGAGCTGCTAAGACCTTCTCCTTAACTCCGCCAATTTCTAGAACCTTTCCACGCAAAGTTACTTCACCGGTCATGCCAACTTCTTTCCTAACTTCCTTTTTCAGGAATATAGATATCAGAGCCGTGGTGATAGCTGAGCCAGCCGAAGGACCATCTTTCTTTATAGCGCCAGATGGAACATGAATATGAATATCGTCCTTGTTGAAATCCTCCTTAATCCCCAATTTTGAAGCATATGCTCTAGCGTAGCTCAATGCCGCCTGGGCAGATTCTTTCATTACTTCACCAAGTTGACCAGTCAGAATCAACCTACCACGTCCGGGCATCTTGCTTACCTCGATAGTCAAAACTTCTCCACCAACGGGAGTCCAAGCCAGACCCGTTACGACTCCAATCTCATCTTTAACCTCCGCCATTTGATGAGTATATTTGGCTGGGCCTAGATATTTGTGAATTATTTCTTTGGTTATTGTAGCCTGTTTTTTCCCATTATTGTCAGAATTCCTTCTTAAATATTTTCTAATTATTGAGGCCAACTGTCTTTCTAGCTCTCTGACCCCAGCCTCTCGGGTATGCTGTCCAATAATATCGACTAAGGCTGGATCATTAAACGTCAACGTATTCTTTTTAATACCATGATCTTTGAAGAGTTTAGGTATCAAAAATTTCTTCGCGATATGAAGCTTTTCCTCTTCAGTGTAACCAGCAAAATCAATAATCTCTAATCTATCTCTTAATGCCGGCGGGATAGTATCTAGAACATTAGCCGTAGCTATAAATAAGACATCCGATAAATCAAAAGGCGCCTCCAAATAATGATCAGAAAAAGCGTTATTCTGTTGAGGATCCAACGCCTCAAGTAGCGCCGATGACGGGTCACCCCTAAAATCCATGCCAATCTTATCGATCTCATCAAGCATGAAAACGGGATTTTTTGTTTTGGCGTTGTGAATGCCTTGTATAACTCTACCCGGTAAAGCGCCAATGTATGTTCTCCTGTGACCCCTAATCTCGGCCTCATCTTTTATGCCACCCAGGGAAACTCTGATAAATTTTCTACTCAGAGCTCTGGCAATCGATTGACCAATAGAAGTTTTACCAGTTCCCGGTGGGCCAACTAGACATAATATCGGCCCCTTCACTTTACCAACTTGTTTTTGAACAGCTAAATATTCTAAAATCCTCTCTTTTACATTAGATAGTCCGTAATGATCTTGATTCAATATCTTCTCGGCTGATTTAAGATCTATTTTTGCATCATCTTTTGTATTCCACGGCATCTCAGTCATCCAATCCAAATATGTTCTAATATAAGAAACCTCTGGACTAAATGGTGGCATCTTCGATAATCTATTTAGTTCTTTTAGCGCCTTGTCTTTTACTTCTTTCGGCATGCCAGCTTTATCTATCTTGTCTTTGACGATATCTAATTCACCACGCTCATCGTCGACGCCCAATTCTTTTTCGATACTCTTCAATTGCTCGCGCAGAAAAAGCTCTTTCTGCATTTTGCCTATCTGTTTCTTGGTTTCCTTGGCCACGCTTTTTTCGGCTTCCAATATCTCCGCCTCTCTGGCAATTAAAATATTTAACTCCCTCAATGCGTCCATGGCACTCTCAAATTCCAATATTCTTTGCTGATCATCTAAAGATAAATTCAAATTAACCGTAACTAAACTTAATATTTGCTCAGTATCTTTGAGCTGCATCATCATGTATATGACCTCTGGCAATACATTTGGAAAAGACTTGGACTCAGATATATTCTTAAATTGGTCGATAGCTGATCGAACTAAAGCCTTCTCGTCTAGATTATTCCTGAGTATCAAATTAAATGGCTCGGCCTGAACTTTAAAATATGGTTCAGTTTTTGTGAATTTAGTAATTCGGGCTCTTACTAATCCTTCAACGTCAACTTTCGACGATCCATCTGGCAATTTAAAAACCGATATAATCCTACCAATGGTACCAATTTCAAAAATGTCTTTAGTATCCACGTCATCATCTATGTTCTTTTGAGAAGCAAAAAAGACTAATTTGTCTTTAGTCATAGCCTCTCCGAGGGCAGTCATGGATTTAGACCTCTGGACTAATAACGGGATTATGAGCTTAGGAAATAAGACCGTATTCTTGAGGGCAATTAGAGGTAACTCGTTAGGAATAATTGTGTTGTTTTCTTTAAATTCAGCCATATATGCGTATTAATTAGCCCCAGTATTATAATACAAAAAAAGCCACAGATCAACTCTTCGTTGATTGGGCTTAAATTAGAAGAGGCCTGACACACGCGCTTGTGTGTCAGGCCTCGATGGCCTGCCGGCCGATCGGCTACTCGCCGAACAGAGCGGCGACCGCCGTGGCCTGGACCTTCTCGAGCTCGGCTGCAGCAGCGGTCCGATTGGCATTCGCAATCATGGCCTGTTGCTGCAGGATCTCGTTCTGCGCAGCCTTGGACCGTTCACCAGCCGCCACGATCTGGTTGTCCCGCTCCGTAAGGAGCGCCTTCAGGTCGGCGCCGACCCGACTCTGAATCTCCATCATCGCGAGGACGCCCATCGCGATCTTCGCGCCCAGGCCAGCCTGATCACCGAGCTGCTGGAACATGGGTGCGGCTTTGGCGGCCTGCGCCAGGCCGAATGTCTTGACCGGCACCGGCTTGGGTGCCGGAGGCGGAGGCGTCAGCTTCCGCATGACGATGAACGTGATGACCGCAACGACCACTGCGACGAGAAAGTAGTTGACCATCTTGATTCTCCCTGAGCCATTTCTTCTTTCCCCACCGACTGGCTCTACGTCGGGTGGGGCTGGACACAACAACGAACTGTACTTACATTATACCGCATACGCGCTGAAAAGTCAAGCATAATTTTCTCACCAAAAAACGGCCATTTAGGCCGTCTTCGGGATGAAATACCTTATACAATAAATTTTACAGCTCGAAACTCTCGTCTTGCGCCGGAACAATCGCCTCTACGCCAGTGCTGGTTTTGATTCTCTGAGCTAAGGCCGTTGCCGCATCTTCTTCTCCTTGAACAACAAAAACTCTTCGTAGATTCCCACCCTCGGCAATTGATCCTATCCATTCGGCTAACATGTTCTGATCAGCATGAGCAGAATACCCACCGATAGCTACTACCTCACAATTAACCGCTACGTTCTCACCCATAATTTTTACCGATTTCTCGCCCTCTAGAATCTTTCTACC
This sequence comes from Candidatus Yanofskybacteria bacterium, assembly GCA_003514055.1. Taxonomy (NCBI): domain Bacteria; phylum Candidatus Yanofskyibacteriota; species Candidatus Yanofskyibacteriota bacterium. The sequence continues at coordinate 163,339 of DOSG01000008.1, forward strand.
CAAGCAGCCTTCAACTTGGTAGCCGATAAAAATTATCATCGAGTCCTTGTCAGATAAGTATCTTCTTTCGTGATGCAAAATTCTTCCGCCATTAGACATTCCTGCTCCAGCGATAATTATCTTCGGCCCGACGATATCATTTATAGATCTTGACTCCTGAGAAGTTACGGTAAAGCGCAGACCAGGAAAATCAAATATATCATCGCCCGAATTAATTATATAATTCGTCTTAATATTCATGTAGTCAGAATATCGCCTGTAAACTTCCGTAAGCTTAATGGCTAGCGGCGAATCGACAAATATAGGGATGTGCGGAATCTTTTTTTCATTTATAAGATTGTTAAGCTCGTATAATAGTTCCTGAGTACGCTCAATGGCAAACGAAGGTATCATAATCGTACCGCCACGCGTTATGGCCTTCGAAATCGAACTTAAGAGAATATCCCTTCTCGTCTCCCTATCTTCGTGAATCCTCCCACCGTAAGCTGACTCGATGACGGCATATTCGCCATCGTGAGGCATAAACGGATAATTTAATAGTGGCGTCGGAGGATTACCCAAGTCTCCGGAGAAATAGATCTTCTTACCTTCAAATTGAATCTCAATGATAGCCGACCCTAGAATATGTCCAGCGTCGTGGAATTTGATTTTTATACCACCGAGAGCCTTCTCTTCTTCGTAGTTAACTGGCTCAGCTAAAGATAATATGCCATCAAGATCTTCCGCATTAAAGAGCGGCTCATGATTATGCTTGACAGCTTCATCAGAAATCAATCCCAGATTGTCTGGTAAAGCTCTTGTTATTAAACCAAGAGTAGCTTCGGTAGTAATTAACTTACCCCTAAAACCATCTTTATATAATTTGGGCAACCTGCCCACGTGATCAGCGTGGCTATGAGTTATCAAAACGTAATCTATCTCTCCAGGAATATAAGGGAAAGGAGCATAATTTAAGTCTTCGGAGTACTTTGATCCCTGAAACAATCCGCAATCAATCACCAGCTTTAAACCACCCACTTCTAGCAGGTAATTCGAGCCAGTTACCGACTTTGCTCCACCATAAAAAGTTATTCTCATGCAGAACTATTTTTTATTCGAACCAAGCCATGGCTTCTGAGGATATTTATCAAATACGTAGTCGTACCTCTTATCTCCTGGAATTTTAATGCCATAATCAATAATCCAGTCATCTATCAAAGACATCTCTAACGGAGAAACGTTCTTGGCCACTCCAGTATTGGACTCTATGATCAGGGTGTCGGATTCAAGGTTCTTCATTTGAATAAACAAAAAACCAATTAAAAAGCCCGACAGCAATGCTAGAAAAATAGCTCCAATGATCGACTCAGTTCGAAACGTTGCGAAACTTTTTAACATTTGTTTTTAATTCCTGGCAGGCCTCCAAACGAAAGTTCATTTTCGTACGGGACAAGCAATGGAATTCCAAGCGCCATGTAGGCGCCTATTACCTAACAATAATTGTACCAGTTTCATTTAAATTTTTCTCGTTGTGATATCCGAATATCCCCTTAGCGGCAAAAGTGAACGAGAAAAAGCTATTTTGTGGAACATCGCCAACGCTGTCGAAGCCAACTAAATTATTATGCTCTGGGTGGGGATCAGACACTACTCTTATGCCAGAATAGCCATCATTTTTGAATTTAACCGTATCGCCAGAATGAATTCTTAAATTTGTGGGACTAAAAACTCCATTTTTATAAGACACTGTGTATATCCTAAGAATTCTAGTGTCAGTGGGCTCAGGCGTCGGAGTAGGAGACTCCACCACAACCCCATTGCCACCAGCCTTACTAAAAAATCCAACCGAGAGAGCAAGAAATAAAAGCATTAAAATAATCAGCATCCAGACCAAACCGGGCCCGTTGATCGGCTCTATTTTTTTCCTCTTGACTGTCAATTGGATTTCTGGCCCGTCCATATTAAGATTTTAACACCATTTGGAATATATGCAAAAAAATAAAGTCTCCACTATTGGAGACTGGAAGAATGATTCAGTAATTTAGCAATTTTCTTCTTAACGTAGCTGGTGCCACGATTTTTGCCGAATAGAATATCAAATGCCCTCACCCGCCACTCATGAACTCCGCGAGAATGGCCATTGATCGCCGCCTCGACATAATTAGTATCGAGATAGAATGTTGGCCTCCTAACTCTAGCGCCGAAGATCATGACTAGCATCATCTTACCCATCAAGGTCTTGGCGGCGACGATATCGTCACTGTCAAAGCACTCCGTCCACCGCTCTCTCAATTTCTTAACAGAAATATTTCGATTCTTTCTATTATATATATTCCTTTGGGTTGCGCCGGCCAACCAAAGCTGGGCAACATTATCGTGAGGCTTCTCGCAGAATATGACCCCATGGACGTAATCGATGATATCCCAAACCTCAAACAGAGTTAAGTTTTGGAACAGAGCGTGCCAAGCACGATGAGATCTGACAGTCCACCGAAATTCGTTGAACTCAGACATAATGAATTCAATATCGTCATTTTTGCGTCCACCATCTTCACGTACACGACTGCGAGGTATAATATGATGTGAGCTAAGATTCTTCCTAGTCTTAGCCACAATCACCCCTTTTTCAATGTCCTACCTTGATAATATTACTTTAAAAAAAGAGGTCAAATATAAATACTTATCTATCTTGCAGATTCATAAATTCTTCGACGACTTCCTTGTCGGACCATCCAATCTTCTTACCGCCAGCAATCGCCATGGTTGTTTCCGAGCCCTTACCAGTGATAATCACCACGTCACCATTCTCAGCCATAGACATACCAACACCAATGGCTTCTCTCCTATCCATGATTCTCTCTACCTTATTAATAGACTTAATACCTTCCATGATTCCATCCAGTATGCGCCCAGGATCTTCTTCATAAGGATCTTCGTTTGTTAAAATCACATGGTCACAATACTCATCAGCTATTTTGCCAAATTCAGATCTTTTCCATTTATCTCTCCCTCCGCCAGCGGCACCAAGTACGGAAATTAATTTACCGCTTTTCGGTTTTAACGCGGCATAGACTTGTCTTAATGAATCTGGAGTATGAGCATAATCGACAACTACAGAGAATGGCATCCTTTGAATAAACTCCATTCGCCCTGGGATATATTTAATCTCTTTAAAAATCGACGCTGAGCTTGGTAGATCAATATTATACATGGCTGCGATTGTCGCCGCCGCCAGAACATTAGACACGTTGAATTTGCCGCTTAGATTAATATCAAATTCAGTACCATAACATTCAAACGAAGCCCCATCCGATCGCAATTCTAATTTTTCTGCCCGGATATCACCTCGCTCCACGCCATAGGTTATTTTCTTATTGGCTGGATAGTCCCAGAATAGACCCACGTGAGGATCATCAGCATTAAAAACGTGAATATTCTTCGAAACCTGAAATAGTTTTTGCTTAGCTCGATAATAGTTCTCAAATGAACCATGACTTTCAATATGTTCTTTGTGCAAACCCGTGAACACGACACAATCAAAATCGATACCGAGATGTCTATTCTGTTTTATACCCTCAGAGGTTACTTCCATAATAAAGAATTCGCTACCGACTTTTTGGGCCTGAGCCATATATTTATGAATCATAAATCTACCCGGCATAGTCATCTTCACTGTATTTGGCCATTCCTTTTCTCCAATTCTGAAACCCATCGAGCCAAGCACCGCTACTTTTTTATGACCAGATCTCTCCAGGATCTTGCCCGTCAGATATACTACCGACGACTTGCCCTTGGTTCCAGTCACTCCGATAACCTTCATCTTCTTGGAAGGGAAACCATAGGCTAGCGCTCCAGTATAAGCCCAACAAGCATGATAAGCCGGCGCGATCAAACCGAAAACTTCTCGCGGCACAATTTTCCTAATTATATTCAAAACACTATTCATTTATTATTTAATATATTGAGCTAGCCATTAAGCCCAACCGTTTCTGGGCAAATTTCGGAGGCATTTCGGCTTGAACAGAATTGATATAGCCTCGAAGAGGCGATAAAGTCGGATCTTCGAAATGCCGAGAATTTAGATAGCAATCGGCCGCAGGAGCCGATTGACTATCGGTGCCAAAGAAACGGGTAGGCTTAAGTTAAAAAACTTTTCTCGCTATTTTATATATCCAATACCAGAAGCTGGATATAGGCAAATCAAATGACCCGGGATATTCGATCTGATTACCACCCCAACCTAATTTAAATCTAGTCACGCCAGGCCATTTCTTTGAATCAATTCCCCAGAAATCATAGAACATATATCCCCCGTTCTTAAATAGCTTCATAGCCTCCCAATGCATTAGATATGGTGCCATCATTGGCTTATATTCTCTATCCATCGCTCCGTGCAAATAATAAACAGTATCACCATAGGTCATGGCCATCATTCCAGCAACGGGCTTATCTTCAAGTTTGATAAAATACAATTTGGCCCTAATTTCTCCGTCTCTGAAAAAGTTTAATAGCTTTTCATAATAACCCTTCTCGTGAGTATTAAATTGATCTTTCTCTGAGGTCTGTTTAAGTAATTTCCAGAAATCTTCAAAACTACCATCTTCAGAGAATCTTAGTCCATGTTTCTCGGCAACTTTTATGTTGTACCTGGTCTTATGGTGCATCAAAGACAAAAGTTCTTCCTCCGACGCCTTTAAATTCACAACTATGGTCTTCGCTGGTTGAATTTCTTTCTTGGATTTCTTAATCCGACGACTGCCGGACATGCCATATAGCAATTCCACCGTTGAACCATTCAACGGCTCCATCTTAACAAAAAAAGATTTATTTTCCTTGCCAAGTTTCTTTATGCCATTTACGAATGCAGCTAATTCATTTTTTAAACCAGCTTCAATATCTTCAAATGAAATTTCCGGACCATGAGGTATGTATAAATAGTTTTTGCCAAACGGCAAATCGTGCTTAACTATATTGGCCTTTATTTTGCCATTATCGTAATTAAAAACTTGTCGCCCCAGCGACTTCTGAAACTCCATCCACTCTTTTGTCTGTAAAAACGATTTCATAATTCTATATAGAAATGGTGAGAGATTGTGACTTCATGCAATTCTCGCAGGAGAAAAACGCAACCCGTACCCGAGAAAGTCTTAAGTCTGGCCTCGACCTCATTTTTTACCTAATATTTTCAAAGCCTCACGGACCCTTTCTTCTAACGACTTACCTCCGCCCACTTCTTTCAATGCATTCGTGGCTTGGCTGGTACTGTAGCCGAGTGCCACTAAGGCCTCCACCACACTACTATCTTCACCAAGATTCATTCCGGTCACGTCCGCCGCATCTATGTAATCAACCTTAGTCTTGAGTTCCAAAACAAGCCTCTGGGCAAGCTTCCCACCGAAACCCGACACCTTCTTCAAGTAATCGGCATCCCCGTTCATAACAGCCGCTTTTAGATGCTGGGGCTCAACTACGGTTAGAATGGCCATAGCATTCTTGGAACCGACACCGTTTACTGTTTTTAACAGATGAAACAACTCTAAATCCTGCCGCCTATCGAAACCGTATAGGTCAAAAGTGCCCTCGCGCATATTGAGCTGAGAATGGACGTATAGCTTAATTTTCCTATTGACATCGACCTTTTCTTTTGATACAATATTAAGCAATTTGGGGGATACTATGACCCTATACCCTATACCGCCCTGGCCGGGCAGGCCGGCATTCAAAATCAGGTACTTATCGCCCAAATATTCTATTGTTCCCTCTAGAAACGAGATCATACCTTAAAGATACCATTGAAATTTGAATAAAAAAAGAGGGCCCGCGCACGCGCGGGACCCTTCGACGGACTACTTGCCGTCCTTGATAGCAGCACCGACAATCGTAGCCGCAGCAATCAAGGAAGTCATGATCGATAGCAGCGCCATCGTCGCAGCCATCCAGGGTACATTAGCCCAGAGAAAGGCACCGGTCGCCAGAGCGAAACCAGCTGACGCCCTCGCCGCACGATAAACCTGATCTACGCTCACGTTCATGTCTCTACCCCCCCCTCCAGTATTCATACCATAACATATTTCACATATAAGGTCAAATGTTTAAGCTTTCGTCAAAATATAAGCCCACCGGCGACCAACCGACAGCCATAGAAAAATTGGTCAAAGGATTAAAATCCAAGAAGAAACATCAGGTACTTTTGGGCGTAACAGGCTCGGGTAAAACATTTACTATAGCCAAGGTGATTGAACGTCACCAGAAACCAACTCTTATTATATCTCATAATAAAACCCTGGCCGCTCAGCTATATCGAGAATTCAAAGAATATTTTCCAAACAATGCCGTCCACTATTTCGTCAGTTATTATGATTACTATCAACCAGAAGCATATCTCCCCCATTCCAATACATACATCGAGAAAGACTCTAAGATAAACGAGGACATTGATCGTCTTAGACACGCTGCCACTCAGGCCCTGATCGGTCGCGACGATGTAATCATCGTCGCGTCAGTATCTTGCATCTACAACCTTGGTTCGCCAGAAGAATACAAGGATCTCGGTCTTGAGATATTTGAAGGTCAAAAAATAAATCCTTCGGACCTAGGCCGAGGACTGCTTAGACTTCAATATGCCCAAGATATCGAGTTAAAAAGAAGTTGCTTCAGAAAGACTAAAAATGAATTTGAAATAGTTACGCCAAGTGGCCAGGAGATCATTAAAATAATCTTCTCTACTAAAAGCGAGAAAGAAGACCTAATCGAAAAAATATATAGGGGCTCCGTGGATGATCCAGAAGATATGGAAATGCGAGATATAAAATACGAAAGGATTGCAGCCACTGTCATATTTCCGGCTAAGTATTGGATCACCTCCGGTGACAAATTAGCTTTAGCAATTGAGAATATTAAAAGCGAACTCCAGCGCCATGTGAAGCATCTAAAAAAAGAGGGTAAGAACGAAGAAGCATTCCGTCTTCAAGCTAAAACACTTCAGGATGTCGAGATGATGCGCCAAACTGGCTACTGTCATGGCATAGAGAATTATTCTCGCCACCTAGACTTCAGAAAACCAGACGACCCGCCATACTCCCTACTAGACTTCTTCAAATCAAAGGGGAAATTTTTAACTATAATCGACGAGTCTCATATAACTATTCCCCAACTCAGAAGTATGTATAATGGTGATCATTCCAGAAAAAGTACTTTAGTCGAGTACGGTTTTAGATTGCCCTCGGCCATAGACAATAGACCCCTAAGATTCCCGGAGTTCGAGAAGAGAGTTCAGGAAACAATATATGCTTCGGCCACTCCGGGCAAACACGAATTAGCAAAAGCCGGCAAAGATAATGTCGCCGAACAGCTGGTACGGCCAACTGGGCTATTGGATCCGACAATCGAGATACAACCAACCGATAATCAGATACCCCACCTACTCGAACAAATCAGACAAAGAGTATCCAAAAACGAACGAGTTTTGATTACGACTTTAACTAAGAGAATGGCAGAAGACCTATCAGAGCACTTGGCCGATCAAGGCATTAAGGTAAATTACCTTCACTCAGAGATAAAAACATTAGACAGAATTAAGATTCTTAAAGACCTGCGCCTTGGCACTCATGACGTCATCGTAGGTGTTAATCTATTAAGAGAAGGCCTCGACTTACCCGAAGTTTCGCTTATCGCCATCCTAGACGCCGACAAAGAAGGCTTCCTTCGCAACTACACAACTTTAATTCAAACCATGGGCCGTGCCGCCAGAAACGTAAACGGCCACGTGATCATGTACGCCGATAAGCAAACTAAATCTATAAAAGAAGCGGTTCAAGAAGCCACGCGAAGAAGAAAGAAGCAAGAGCTATACAACATCGATAACAACATTACTCCCGCAACCATAATCAAAGAAATAGGTAAATTTGATTTGCCAATTTCAAAGGCAGCTTCATATAAGATGGATAACCCCGACTCCAATAATAATGAGGATATTATCTTCTACGGCAGTGCCAGCAAGCAAAGAGTGCTAAAACAACTAGAGAAGATGATGGAGCGAGCCATGCGAAAATTTGAATACGAAACGGCCATGGAGCTAAAAGAACAGATTCGCAAGCTCAAGGGCCAAGAATAATTGTGCCCAAGTGGCTATTGACATCGTAGGGCCAATGTGCTATACTTGACACAAGCTAGGAGTGGCTAGTGGACAGCGCCCGATATTGGGAATGCCACAAGGTCGCTCTTTCACAAGGAGGCAGGACATGGGATGGACCAAGTCGAAGAAGTCATCGTTCAAGGCCGGCGACCGCGTCACCGTCCCCGGTGGGTACGGAGACGGCACAATCACCGAGTTCGAGGATGGCTGTGGCGGCGGAGAGCTGGCGAGCGTGAAGCTCGACAGCGGCCGACAGGAGTGGGTCGGCGTCAGCCGCCTCAAGGCGGCCGGACCGAAGAAGTCCACGGACAAGAAGGCCGACGACTACGAGCTCTACGTCCGTGACGTCATCAGAACGTCCGACGGCCGGCTCGGCCTGATCAAGGACTTCACGTACGGCGGGTGCAGCGACCAGTACGCCGTCGTGATGTTCCACGACGGTCAGACCCGCGAGTACAACGTCTCGCGGGTGACGCTGGTGGCGGCCGCAACGCGGTAACGCCCCCCACCTCGCCCACCCAGGGCCGCCTCATCGACGAGATGAGGCGGCCCCCAACCTCGCACAGAGTCAGCGATGACTTATCCACGTGCGAGGTTTTTAAATACAATAAATCGGTTAGTAACTCTTAATACTACGCTTACAATGGTAAATAACATCATAAAAACCCGACATTTTTGATTAATACCCAACGACTTGATTTATCCTAGATTATATGTTATAATACACGTACGGAGTGACCTTTTACAACCATTGCCGATACAACGTTAAGAGAGGAGACAGATGAGACAAGTACTCGTCGATAACTGTGGCTGGTTTTCGTTGTTGGCCTTCTTCGTAATGGGGTGGGCCTACTACATGACGGCCACGATCCTCATGCGAGGATCGCTGTTCATCGGCCTCCGCGGCCGAATCGACCAGATAGCCGAGAGCGGCTCGTGGCTCTGCACGAAGATTCGCGAGATGCTGGGATGCCTGATGTGCACGGCCACCGAGGCGGCCATCTGGACACTCGGCATCGCGACTCTCGGACTCGGCCTGTGGTACAACGTTCCCGACGCGATCATCGGCGCGGCGCTCGAGAAAATCGGGGCGATTGGCTCCGATAAAATGATCGCGCTGCCGTGGTACGCAAGCGTGGCCATTATGGCCGGCGTATCGTTCGCCCTATCCCTGGCCGTCGCTGGTCAGGCCTGGGGCATCAAGTGCATCGTTGAGCATCAAGAGGTCAAGTTCTTGGAGCTTCGGAAAGGATCCCGAGCTCGAGAGATTGAACTCCTCGAGAGGATCAGCGAGCTCGAGAGAACTCCTGGAAAGAGTTGCGAGAAGTACGAATACGATCTGTCCTAACGAAGGAGCTGAAATGAAAGTTAAAGCCATTATTCCGTTCGCTGAGTTCGCGACAATCTATGCCGCCCTACCTCGTTCCGAGAATTGCGCAACCGTAAGGTGCGCATTCAGCAAGACAACCTGCCACGTTCGGGAGGCTCGCGAAGCCTGCCGCGAGTGGTGGAAGCGCACCAACGACGGTGCGCCAGGATTCTCGAATTACGAGGCCACGTTCCAGAATGCGATCGATGCCGAGAACGCCATCTACTGGTGTTTCCGGACTGGCGACATGGAACCGGCCCAAAAGGCATACGATCTTTTGACCGACGAGCTTCGTGCTCGATTCAGCGGTCAGCTCCGGATGTCCGGTAGCTAGATCTGGCATTCACCACCGGCATAGCCGGGGCCGCCCCTCAAAAGGCGGCTTTTATTTTTATACTTGCAAATATCAATAAAATGTATTAAAGTATGTAAATCAATTTACATATAAACAGCGATTCCAATCATTGTTTCAGCTATTAATCGGCAGCCCCTTCGGGGGCCGATAGCTGATCACTGAATCCTTTTAAAGAAGCAAATCTCTCGGAAGCTTGAACGGGACTTCTTTAAAATGATTCAGCTAACAATAATTTGAACCTTAGCCGAGCATGCCAATAACAGAATCAGCAAAAAAAGCCCTAAGACAGTCGAAAAAGAAGAGAATCCAAAATCTTCAGAGAAGCAATGATCTCAAGGTCTCCATGAAGAAAATAGAGAGACTCGTCAAAGATGGCAAAAAGGATGAAGCAGCCAAGCTGGTGGCCAAAGCCTACAAGGCCGTGGATAAAGCCGCAAAGACCGGAGTCATAAAGAAAAATAAGGCCGCTAGATTAAAATCAAAAGCTGCCCGAATGACTTCCTCGAAATAAGCTTCTAAATACAAAACCCTCGCGCAGTGCGCGAGGGTTTTGTATTTATCTTTTAGCCACGCTAGCCGATATGCCTATACCCGACAAAATGGCCATCATCGCTGAACCGCCATAGCTGATGAATGGCAGAGGCACACCCGTCAAAGGCGCAATGCCGCAATTGGCGGCGATGTTTAATAATGCCTGAGAACATATCCAAATGTTTACGCCCATCACAAGCAACAATCCAAATTTATCACGAGTATTTTTAGCTATTCTAGTTAGGGTGAAACATAGCGCAATGAACATCAATAAAGTCGCCACCGCACCGATAAAACCGAGCTCCTCCGCTATCACCGCAAAGATAGAATCCCCGACAACCTCTGGCAAGAAGCCTTGCTTCTGGCTGCTCTTGCCAAATCCGACGCCAAGTAGCCCTCCAGATCCGATAGCTATAAAAGATTGATTGACCTGATAGGATATTCCCCGTGGATCGATATCGGGGTTCATGAAGGTTTTCAACCTATTAAATCTGTACGGTTCAAAAATCACTAACGCAATTCCGATTAACAAGAATACGCCAATAACCGTAAAAAAGTGTTTCATCTCGACGCCAGCTGCAAAGTAAACGCCTATGGATATAGACGAAACGATGAGCAACGTTCCAATATCGGGCTGCAGCGCTAATAGGGCGGCCACAAAAGCCAATACAACGAAGAATGGGGCCATCCCATAGGTCCAATTTTTAAGACGCTCATCCCTACCACTAAACCAAGCGGCTAGATATATAATCATGGCCATCTTCAGAAACTCCGAAGGTTGGAAACGGAAGCCGAATAATTCTAGCCACCTGGTTGCCCCTTTCGCACCATGTCCAAATTGTGGCAAGAACACGAACGTCATTAAAAGTAATGCGAAAAATAGTATTGGTATTGCTAATTTCTTCCATACTTTATAATTAATCTTAAAGAAAATAAAAAGCAGAGCCAGCCCTGGAAGTACGCTTTGAAGTAATTGATGGTAGAAGTAATAATATGAATTGCCAAATTTCTTCTGTGCGTCAATAATCCCGGCAGATGAGAGCATTACCAAGCCAAATACTACCGATACTAGAGTGATCCAGATTAAACTCTTTGCCATCATTCAATTCTACCATAATCACCCGACAAAAAAACCGGCTTTAGCCGGCTAGTTTTCTTAACTCATAGTTAAACTCGAAAGACATGCATTGCATTTCCTCACTTACCTGACCAACTTTTTCTGCCCACATCTTAGCTAGCTCTTCGTCCGAGATATCATGAAAATAATAATTCATCGTAGTCCCATTTCTGCCAATCCAGAGATTAAGCACCGCATTCGTTAGAAAGAGTCTTAGTCCATTTAATCTTCCATACAAAGTATCGAAGGACATCTCGGCCCTCAACCATGACGGGAAAGCTCCGCTTTCGCATAGATTCCAAATGGTCCGATCCAGAATATTCTTATCTAGTAATTCGGTGAATCTATCTTTTAGATACGGCTCCATTTTATAAAACAAAATGAGCAAGAAATACTTGGTCCGATCGCTGTAAAAGGTCATAGTCACTGCCCTTCACGAATCTAGCCCATCTCAAAATATACGAGCTAGGATCTCCTGTCAACCTGCGCAGTTCAATCCCCTTAAACAGATAGGGTGGCTATTTGAATAACATCGCAGGGATTTTGGAATCAACGAGAAATATAATTAAGCCGATGATCGCGCCGATTGCGGAGATCATCCAAAAGCGCATTGTGACCTGAGTCTCGTGCCAACCCAAGGCCTCAAAATGATGATGGATAGGAGTAGACAGGAATATCTTTTTTCCTCGTAATTTTTTCGAAGTCAGTTGAATGATAACGGACCCAGACTCGACTATAAAAATCATGGCAATTGGGATCAATAATAATGGCGTATTAGTGAACATTGCCACAACACCAAGAGTAACGCCAAGAGACATCGAGCCCGTATCGCCCATAAAAAACTTAGCTGGATAAATATTAAACCACAGAAAAGCAATCAACGCTCCAATGATAGAAGCCATAAACACAACCAGATCTACCCTGCCCTGATCGAAAGCTATCGCTCCATAAGCAACGAACATTGTTAGAAATATGCCGGCGGCCAATCCATCTAAACCGTCAGTTTCATTAGCGGAGAAAGCGCTAGCAACAATTATAAAAACGAAAAACGGCACATACCACCAACCAATGACCATATCTCCCAGGAATGGGATATTCACAAAATTCCAACCAAGTTTTACATAGAACCACCAAGCTAATCCGGCACCAACAAGAACATACATTAAGATTCTGTCGCGCATCTTTAAACCGCCCCCACCGGGGCCTATCCTTCTTACTCCGAAGTAATCATCCACCAATCCAAAAATGGCGCTGATAATCAAAGCCGCGAGAGGCACCCAAGTCTGAGCTCTAGATAAGAAATTTAGTTCAGAAAAAACGCTACCTGGGAACAATTTGGCTAGCGCCCAGAACATAACAGTTATAACGACTACGGTCATCCAGATAACCACCCCGCCCATAGTCGGAGTCCCGACTTTTTTCTTATGCATCTCAGAGAAGATAGGAGCGGTTTCTTTTCGAATGACCTGCTTGCCCAGCTGATACTTGTATAAAACCTTGGTCCATATCGGAGTCAATAAAATAGCAACGAAAAAAGAGATCGTTGCCGTACCGGCTATCTTGACCACATTTAGAACACTAAATATTTCCCTTACCTCCATAGAATCAATTGGCAATTATCATTTATCATTTTCCAATTAAATAAATGAGAATTGAAAAATGGTAAATGATAAATGTCTTAGTTCCAACGATAAGCTTTTTTGATCCAATTTACAAGCTTTTCCGTCTCGCCAAATCTATCTTTCGATCCTAGGACCACGCTTATAATATTATCATCTCTGTCTGGCACGCTTACTACAAGTACTAAGCATCCTAGAGCAGTATCAGTATAACCAGTTTTGCCTCCCAATATATTGGGGAGAGCTCCTAAGAGCATGTTAGTCGTAGTTGTAATGTGCTCGATCTTCTCATCGGTTGATCTGACTATCACGTTTTTTTCTCCCAATATCTTCCACATTAAATCGTATTTAAGAGAATACTCAGTTATTCGAACTAAGTCTTCAGCCGTCGAATACGCCTCGTCATTCAATCCAGCCGGATCTAAGAATTTTGTATTATTCATTCCTAAGGCTAAGCTCTTTCTGTTCATTTCGGCCACGAAATCAATTGCCCTAGATCGGCCATATTCTGCAAGCGCATAGGCGGCGTCATTAGAAGATTCTATCAGCATCATCTTCAGTAGATTTTCTACGCTCATACTCTCTCCGGCGTATAGTGTCTGCTTCTGCCCGTCAACTTTGATAGAAGACTCTCCGACAACGACGACATCTTTTAAGTCAAAGTTCTCCATAACCACAACGGCGCTCATTATTTTAGTCAATGATGCGACAGGAAGCCTCGCCCTGATGTCTCTATCGAATAGATATCTCTCAGATCTTATGTCGAAAATAGCGATCGACTTAGCCTCGATGATCGGCTGCTCTACTGCGGTATCGAGCATAGGAATATAACTCGGCTCTGACAACGGTAAAATGTATGCCGCTCGAGTATCGTAAGTAGTCGATTCGTCATCTTGATCAAATCTGGCCACGCTAGTTTTTGGATACTCGAAAACAAAAAAAGCATTGATGCCGATTAGGGCAATGAGTAATACACCAAGCAACACAAGACTGGGACCAATTTTTGGCTCTGAGGCATCCATTGGATTATTTTTCTGGCTTAAGTCGTAACTCCCTTAACTGCTTGAGGCTAATTTCTGATGGTGAATCCATTAATAAATCCCTAGCATCTCCTGTTTTGGGGAAAGCCATTACTTCTCGAATATTTGGCTCTTGATGTAGTAAGGTTAATAATCTATCGATGCCCCAAGCTATGCCACCATGAGGCGGAGTGCCAAACCTGAAAGCTTCTAACATATGGCCGAAATTACTTTCAATTCTTTCCTTCTCAAAACCCATAATCTCGAATACGGCCTCGAGAGCTTCGGCTTTATGATTTCTTATACTGCCGCCGCCTATCTCCCAACCATTTAAAACTATATCGTACTGAGTGGTAATTATATCGCCGACATCTTTCTTATTCATAAGATCATCCATGAATTCCGGCTGAGGCGCTGAGAAAGGATTATGAGTGAATGTCCATCCACCATTGTCTGTTTTCTCGAAGAATGGAAAATCTATAACCCAACAAAAAGATAGAAGGTTCGGATTACCTTTGTCTTTTCTCATATCCGGCCGATCAATATCATATTTCTCCATGGCATCTTTGTAGGAAATCCTAGGGAATGGAATCTCTTGTATCTCTTTTTCTGGATAAAGTTGATGAACTAAATCTATTAATAATTTCTCGTTTACCTCCATGACATCTTCTCTCTTCACGAAACTCATCTCTAAATCCATTTGAGTAAATTCTGGTTGCCTATCACCGCGAGTATCTTCATCTCTAAAACACCTAGCTATCTGGAAATATTTTTCTATTCCCGAAGCCATCAATAGTTGCTTATACTGTTGCGGCGACTGCGGTAAGGCGAAAAATTTACCAGGATATAGCCTAGATGGCACAACGTAATCACGAGCTCCTTCAGGCGTAGACTTAGTTAATATTGGCGTCTCAACTTCTAAAAAGCCCACCTTATCTAGCCAATTACGAATAAATAAAATAAGCTCATGCCTCTTGGTCATATTCTTAGCCATTCTCTGGCGACGCAAATCAAGATACCGATATTTCATTCTTGAATCTTCCCCTATCTCTAGACCATTAGTATCTATAGCGAACGGAGGGGTCAAGGATTCATTTAACACTTCTAGCTCTGTGGGCTCAAACTCAACATTTCCGGTCTCGATGTCTGGATTAATCATTTTTTCTGGTCGAGCATTGACCTTCCCTTTTACCCTTATCACCCACTCTGACCTTAATTTCTGAGCCAATTCATAAACTTCTTTATTGGAAGGAACGAAAACAACCTGGATAACGCCAGATCGATCTCTGAGATCAACAAAGATAATCTTGCCGTGGTCTCTCCGAACATTGACCCAGCCCAATAGTTCAATCTCCTTTCCGACCATATCTTTTGTCTCTTTTACGAAAATGCTCTTCATATGACGCAATTTTGCCATAAAAACTACCTCATCACAAGAGGAAAAGTAGGCAAAGACCGACTCGGAATATAGCTTGAATCAAAGAATTGATTAATCATGTAATTAATTTATAATATATACATGGCAACACATGGGATAAAATATTTTACTAAGAATATAGTCATCGCCGTTGGATTGGTCTTAGTCTGGCGGGGAGTTTGGGTTATGTTGGACTTAGTGGATCAGCGACTATTCGGGAATAATCATCTTGCCACTGCTATTATTGGCATAATAATTGGCCTCATGTGCATCTACCTCCCCGAAAGAAATCTCAAAACTCTGGAAAGGCTCTAGTCAGAACAAAATGACATCATAAATATAAAACGCCCTAAACGGGCGTTTTATATTTATGATGTCCGCTCACCAGGATTCGAACCTGGGACCTTCTCCTTAAAAGGGAGCAGCTCTACCAACTGAGCTATGAGCGGAAATAACCACAAAATATTAGCACACAAATCAACTTTCATCAAGCAAAAACCCCGATATGGGGTTTTATTATTCTGTCTCTAGCCCCTCCGGATGGATCATTATTCTTTCCTCGTAGACGATTTCTCTACTCACCATGGGTATATGGAGTCTTAGCTTAAGATCGTGCTCTCGTTTATTTCGCAATATCTTATATCCTGAACCCCAGCCATCTTCAGAGATTCCACAATCCCTGCAGACTCTCTTGGGCGGAAGAGCCGAATCGGGATTCATGGGCTGATAATCGCACTCAATTACATTTTCATGAGGACAAACACGTTGTAGCTGAGTCACCTCTTCATTAAATCTCGCCTTCAAGATATCAATTTTCGCCTTAAGATTATTGATAGCTCTTCGTTTCTTATGGGCATCTCTAGCTGAGATCTTGGCCATAAGTTCTTCCCCTCTCAATGAACTAAGTTATTTATACCAGAACTAATCGCAGAGACAATGGCTGTCTTCTTGTCCGACAATTGCCGGATCAAAGACAGCCATTGTTTTCCTAGCTAACCAACTCCTTAATCAAGCTATGTATCTGGTCAGATTTTCGATATACCAACTCTCGATCGCCGACTATGCATACGCGAACTGCGATGTAGTCGTCTAGCTCAAGTTTGAGAGTCTCAAAATATTCTTTATGAGTCTTCTTCAATGAGAACACTTCCCCGCCATCGTGATACAGTATGTCTTCGGGTGCAAAACGCCACGGACTCAATATGGGCACCACCACTACGCGCCGAGGATCAACTTTTAATGATTCCGCTATTTTTGATTCGATAATCTCTAAGTCCTTAGGCTTTGAATAAGCCGCGAATTTCTCAAAGAATTTTCTGTCTTCACCAATAACTGTTATTTTCTTGCCGGCAATCCTTTCCTTAAATTTCATATTTCTCAGCCTTATCACCAAGCCAGACATTGGCAACTTGCGACCAATAAAAGATTGATACATGTCTCTGATCTTCTCATTGCCGCTCAGATATAAGTGCGCCATAAGCTCGCCATCGTTCATCTTCCACAAATCATCTGGATCAATTTTTGAATCATTTAGCCAGTAGGCAATTATTTTTTGGAGGTATCTTTGGCTGATGAGTGAAGACTTGTGAAGGTATACCTGTTTAAACATGTAGGTATACAAACTCTGCACTTGTCGCGCCGCCTCTAGCGATTTCTTGTCGATTACTAAATTGCCCTTTATAAAAGTTAGATAATTGAGCATAGTCTCGATATCTGGCTTCTGGCCAAATCCCGTGTGATAAATGTCGCGATCGAGATAATCCAGCTTATCCATACCCATGTTTTTATCCATAACAATCTTATACAGAGGATTTTTCCTTTCAAAAAGACGCTTTACGTATTCATAATCACCGCCGGCTTTTTCTATCTCGTCGCGGAGAAGCTTTATAACCTTGAGGCCAGTCTTGTCGTGATCAATGGTCGTAAGCTCTTCAATTAAATGTGAGAATGGTCCATGTCCAATATCATGAAGCAAACCGAACATGGCCACATTATATGCCTCATGCTGAGTTAGTACGCCATCATGCATCAATCTGTCGCACAACCTCTTGGTTTTATTATGGACGCCCATAACATGTTCAAAACGATTGTGCACTGCGCCAGGAAAAATCATTAGCGTCGTACCAAGCTGTGAGATATGCAAGAGCCGCTGAAATAGCGGATGGTTAACAAGAGAGATTATTCTTCTTACGTCTACGCTTTCGTTGGGAGGAATTCTAATATATTTTCTATAGTATTTATCTTGAGCTTTAGCCATAGTGGCTTCAAATTACCACAATTAATAATAAAATAAAGCCCACGCGAATATGTGTGGGCTTTCTGTTTAATTTTGGCTATCAACCTTTCAGTTCCAAGTTCTTGGCTTTTTCGAGTGCTAATAGAATTTTTGATATCAGGTCTTGCCTTGAATCGATATAACGTGGATCGAGAAGACCATTTACAATACTTCTAGCTAAAGCTCTGACTACGATAACCTCTCTCTCCGAGCTATCGCTTCTATGAACCGACTCTAGATCGGCAAGATCATAATCACCACGACAAAGAGCACATGACATGTTTAGAGCCTCCTCCAAAGAAGATCTAAGCGAATTAAACCATGACTTAGCCTTTTTGTATAGTTATCGGAAACATGGCTATTCTTTTTTACCTAGCCCCTTCAATAAATCTCTCAATTCTTCGACGTTAACTTCTTTCTTCTCTTGATTATGATCGCCTTTTCTAGGATCAATCTTTCTACCCTTAAAATCAACGGGGCTAGATTGCAGAGCCGAAAGAGATGCTTCGGGTGGCCGACTAGACTGTTGGATGGGTGGTTGGCTACGATTAGGTTGATTAAGTTGACTCGACTGGACGGACTGTTTAACTGGCTTTATCTGACTCGGAGAGCGGAAATCTCCACCTCTGCCCCCGCCGCCACGACTATCTCTTCGGTCATCTCGTTTATCATAACCACCCGTTTGACCGCTATGTCCACGATCATCCCTCCTTGGCTCTTCTCTCTGAATCGATTGAGATTGCCGAACATCATCCTGACCTACTGGTTTACCACTTTCGGCAATCATCCATTCCGAGGTTTCTTTCTCGACTTGATCTCGTGGCCTCGTATAGACGCCTCTTGAAGCTTCTACGATCTCATTAACAAAAACTCTATCGGGCTTTGAAAATGGTGGCAATGTAGCCGCTGAGAAAGCCTTAGAAGAGATGCCGTTGATCATTAATTTTATATAAACTGTATATTTAGCTAGATTGCCAATATCTATAGCCGTAAATTCAGGTTCAAACCATCTCTCCAAGAATTCTGCATCTTCGGCACCAACCCTAAAAGTAGCTATGGTACCAACGTTGCCGAAAACAGCATCTCTAACCGGTTCTTCCATCTGAGTTATATATTGATGGCCCATGATTAGACTTAAGTGATATTTCCTAGCCTCTGACAAAATATTAGCAAATGATTCGGTAGCAAAGTGTTGGAATTCGTCTACGTATAGATAAAAATCTCTACGCTCACTCTCGGGTATATCAACGCGAGACATGGCCGCCAGCTGGATCTTGGTAATAAGCAGAGCACCCAAAAGTCTTGACGCGTCTTCTCCGATCTCACCCCTTGAAGCATTAACCAGCAATATCTTGCCTTCGTCCATTATCTTTCTGATGTCTAGCTTCGTTTTCGGTTGTCCGATAATGTTTCTGATTAAATTATTGGATGCAAATTGTCCAACTTTATTTTGAATAGCAGCCGTAGCTTCGGTGGCAAATTTATCAGCATACTTAGCGAATTCATCAGTCCAGAAAGATTTAACTATCGGATCTTTGATATTGGCCACAATCTCTTTACGATATTCTTTACTCGAGAGCATTCTATTGATGCCGAGCAGAGTCGAATCAGGGTATTCAAGCAATGCCAGAATAGTGTTATTTAAGATGTATTCCATTCTACCAGACCAAGCATCTACCCAAATCTTTTTAAATACACCGAGAAGACCACTAGCTATTTTGCCGCGATCATCGTAATTTACTTTCTCCATGACATTAAAAGAAATTGGATATTCTTTATCGCCAGGATTAAAAAATACTACATCTTTTATTCTCTCCTGCGGCACAAAATTCAATAGATCTAAAACTGCATCGCCGTGAGGATCAATATAGCAAACACCGCGGCCAGCCTCTATGTCTTGGATACACATGTTCTTCATCATCTCGGACTTGCCCATACCGGTCGCTCCGATAACATACATATGCCTTCTTCTGTCGAGTGGCTTTATGCCAAATTTGACCTTCTCATTACGAAAGTTTGTTTCTCCTAGGAACACTAACTCTTTATCGTCAGAATGCTCTGCCATTTTAAGCTATTGGTAAGTTAATTGGTGGTTCGCCTTTTTTAGCCTCGATTCTCGGTAACGGAGACTCGACTCCTATGTCCGGGAAGTGATATATAGTTGCCAGCTCCTCTACATTCAAAACGTAACTCTTGGCAGCGAACATTCTATTCTTAAACTTTTTGTAGAGCTTCACTTTCTTCTTATGTTCCATCATCGATTTAACGGGCCACTTGCCATCAGGCTTGGTATCGCCATCTATCTTGAATCCATTTAAATTTTGAGATGAGAATTGTTTGAAAGCGCCAGTTATACCAGCCGGCCTGCCCTTATTAAATTTGGGCCTTTCTGCAAAATATATAAATCTTATATTAGCAGAGAAGCCTATCTTAGCAGTGCTCTTGTCTATGGCTTTTATTTGTTCTTGTTTGCCAAACTGAAGCTGAGACATAGTCGTCTCTTTGTCATCTTTTTTCTCGGCAGGCGCACCACCAAATATGAGGCCGTCCAACCACCAAATAAATTTCGTGGACCAATGGCTATCCGCCTTTGGTTTTTTACCCATAAGCTTATCTACTTCTCCTTGGGCAGCCTTAGCCCACTTATCATCAGCAGATTTAATCAAAAGCTGAATCGCCATGACCTCACCCGGTTGAATGATAGACAGAGATTGGGATAAAGACGAAAGAGGATCAATTCTCTTTAGATCGTCTTTGCCGGCATTATCTTCTTCAAACTCTGGATATGTCCTTATTGGGTAAGCATCTGGCTTGGTTAAGATTAACTCGCCAGCGGTTGAATCGAATTCGTCGTTAGGCATAGTGTCTGGATAATCTGCCATATAATCAGGAACTTCGAATATTTCAGCATCTGGATATTGTGCATATATCTGAGACTCCAATAAATTACGATTCGCCTCAAGAGTTCTTATTATAAAACGGATGTCCCCGCCAATACTCACAATCTCGAAAGAGAACCAATCGCCAACCTTCCCCTTCCAAAATCTATCTTTTGGCTTAACCGATGATCCAACCGTGTGTAGCGCCGAAAACATTTGTTCGGTAGCTTTGGGACTTTTTCTTGTCTCCTTGGGGACGCTCAATTGAAGAGTTACCCACTTCATCTTCGCAAGGAAGATCATACGATTATAGCTTTCAAATGAACCAAGAAGAATTGAGAATAAGACCACGGGCATGTATACCCACCAGAAAGAGATGAGGAAACCTAAAACGCCTATCAATAAACTAAGAATTTCTGAAGCTTGATCCATTAATTTCTCATAACTTAGGTACACTAATCGTAAAACATCTTTCTACTATAAGCAAGGAATAGATTGACGATAATTAAACCGCCCCATCCGACAGCTGCCGGATGGGGCGGTTTAGATCAAAATAGTTTAGTTTTAAGCCTCCTTAAGGACATAGTGTCCATCCTCATTTTTCTTGAAAATCTTGGAATCTTGGAGATTAAGTAAAATCGTATTCTCCTTGACCATTCTAGAATCCATCACTTTGGCTACTAGAGCGGCTTTAGGCATAGGCTTACCATGATCCTTTAGTATATCCATCAGAACATCCTTTACGGTACCTGGCTTGTATCCCCACTCATTTAAAGCATACATGCCGCGTCCAACCAAGACAAACCTATTATCTTTTATTAATTCGTTATGTACAGTCTGTACATTGGCCTTCTTGGAATCAAAGCCGTAGCTATTGATAAGTTTGGCAATATCACCAAAATGTTTCGGTAAGCTCTCCTTCTTTAAGACTAAATAGGCTTTGTCGCGAACACCTTTTGGATTTATCTCAGACCAACTTGTCAATCCAACCTGATTAAAAATATTCTGGCTGATATCTTTGTTAACGGATAGAACCAACTCAATGTGTCTGTCGTCGAGTTGCCCCGATTCAAATGCAGTCACGCCGCTTTTCTTCGCTAACTGATAGAAATCATCTCTAGAAACAACCTTGCCTGCCTTTGACAGAGTAGCTATCAATGAAGAGGCGGTATCTTTAAAAGCACCTAGATAATTCTTGTCACTGGCCCAAAGAGCATGGAAGTGATCATTCTCCGGAAATTTGACTAGTTCGTTGTCTAAAGTTAGGGCGAAGACCAATGAGGCGTTCACGGCATTATCGTCTCTTGAGCCACTAAAAGCTTCAAATAAATCTCTTTCTTTAACAATTCCGCCCTGTTCCGAAATGATATTTTTGGCCGTAGAAATATATTTGCTTACTTCACTATTACCAGAAACCGCCTTGGCCATTTGGACTAGGGTAGATTCTTCGATCTGTCTAACTCTTTCTCTGGTAATACCATAGCTCTTACCGATGGATTCTAATGTTTCTTTCTTACCATTTTTTAAACCAAAACGTCGGGTGATAATATCCCTATTTCTGGTAGAAAAACTCTTTACTAGTGAGGCGACCGTTTTATCTATATTGTTGCTGAAATTTGCCTTTTTCATACATCTATAACTCTTTTTAACTCAATGAGTTTTGTTAGTTATTTTCCTTGTTAATTACTGGTTAATTCACAATATCACTATTATTAGATCTAGTCAATAGCTGACCCCTTCTTACGCATGCTTCCTATTGGTCCACCAAACCAGCAGAGGCGAGGCTATAAAAATCGATGAATAAGCCCCTAGAAACACCCCTATTATGAGGGCCAAAGCGAAATACTTAACTGTTTCGCCTCCAAATATGTATATGGCTATCAGGGATAGTAGAGTGGTAAAAGTTGAGTTAAGAGACCTGCTCAACGTCTGCATAATGCTGTGATGCACTGTAGTACCGAAATCCTCCTTTGTCTTACCTCTTATAATATTTTCCCTCACCCTGTCAAACACTACCACCGTATCGGAGACAGAATAGCCCAAGATGGTCAAAGCCGCAGCCACAAATACCGCGCTTATCTCTATGTTATAAAAATGCCCCAATATAGCGAATACTCCAACCGGAATAAAAATATCATGCACTAGAGCTGCGACTGCCGATACGCCCATAGCCCATGGCGAGAGGGTTCTAGATAATTTCCTGAAAACTAGAGCTATGTATATGATCACCGAAATCAAAACTATAATGATAGCGATGATACTCTTACTTTTCAGTTCTTGGCCAATGATCGGTCCGACTGAATCAAATCTCATCTCTTGGAGATCGGCTTTTGGAAAATCTAACTTGATCTTATCCAGTAATTGTTGATGAACATCTTCGGTCAATTCTGAAGATCTAATCATTACTCCATTGCTACCAGCCAAGCTTAAATTAAGCTCCTTTAAGGCGAGCGGCTCGAGGGATTTCTGAATATCTTCGACTTCGGGCCTACCACCCTTGAAATCTAATTCCATGACACTACCACCCTTGAAATCGACGCCAAGCTTCAATCCATAAGAGAATGTCGCGATTATGGCAACTATGGTTATTATGACCGAAAATATGAATACTATTTTATAGATTGGTTTCATGTTTTTAGAAGAGGGATTTTTTATTCTCAAATCTCGGTCCCGTGAAAATTTCTAAGAAGATTCTGCTAATTACGGTCGCCGTAAACAAGCTTGTCAGAACTCCAATACCGAGAGTCAAGGCGAAACCCTTAACGATTGAAGTCGTAAACATGTATAACACCACAGCACCAATTAGAGTTGTCACGTGACCATCTCTTATTGATAGCCAGGCCCTAGAAAAACCCTCGTGAATAGATTGATTTAATGTTCTGCCGGCCTTGAGCTCTTCTCGCATACGGGCGAATATCAGAACATTAGCATCTACGGCCATACCTAATGTGATAATGAATCCTGAGATACCGGCTAGCGTTAAGGTGACTGGCAATAATTTATATATAGATAGTACAATTAGCGTGTAAACTAATAACGCGGCCACGGCAACAAGGCCGGGTAGTCGATAATAAACGATCATGTAAAGTCCGACTAAAATTAGTCCCCACACGCCGGCTGCAAGGCTTTTGGCCAAAGAATCGGCTCCAAGAGAAGAACCAATAGTTTGCTGAGAAATAAGATTAATTGGTACCGGCAATGCACCAGAATTTAATCTAGTAGCAAGCATCTTAGCCTCTTGAGGATTGAATTTACCCGTGATCACGGCCTTGCCGTCTGGAATCTCACTCTGAACTGTTGGGATGCTTATCGGCGTTCCATCTAAATATATTGGGACTACCTTGCCTAAATTTCTCTTGGTTATTTCAGCAAACAATTTTGTGCCTTCGGCGTTAAGTTCTAGGCTAACTTGCGAAGCATAAGTTGTTTGATCGAAAGTAACTTGAGCCCTGGTAAGATGTCTACCATTTAAGCCAGTGCTCTGGAAGGGATCGACATCAAGCATTTTACCCTGCTGTTGTGCAGTAACAATCTCATTATAGTTTATCTTCTGTTCTTTGAATTCTAGAAATGGCGTCTCTCCAATCATTTGGATAGCGGTCTTGACGTCGCTTACACCAGCAAGCTCGACTATCAACCTATCTGCACCACTTACCTGAACCACTGGTTCGGCGACACCGAAATAATTCACTCTTCTCTCTATTACGTCTCTAACTCCTTGCATGGCGTCACTTCTACCAGATGCGTCAATCTTAGATAAGTCAGCCTGATACAAAAGGTGTGTTCCACCAAGCAAATCTAAACCGAGACTAAATGGCTTATCGAAAACCTTATATATACTGAGGTTAGTTTTCTGATTAAATTTATCTATCACCCTATTTACCCCCTGAGGATAAACGAATGCAAACAATACTAGCGATGCGACGATGATGATGATTAACTTGTAAGAGTTTTTCATGTGTACGTTCCGATTAAAACATAGCTATCAAAACAAATCAAGTGGACAATAGCTGGAATTCAACTAATTTCTCTCAACTCCCTCACCAGACAAATAAAAAAGCCAACCGTGCGAAGACAGTTGGCTCTTGTGTTATCCCAGAGTGGGTTTATTCCCATCCTGAATCAAATAAGCCGATACGATATCGAACCTCTCGTAAGGTAAAGCGTACGTTCCTTCTTGCGGGATCCAGAGAAGTTACTCGAATGGACCGTTTGAGATGATCTGTCCTAATGGGATTTTCATTCTCACACCCGCGACACCAACCGTCCGTACCAAATGTAAGAGTCCGCATGGTCCCATCATCATCGTGTTCTACTATCTGAATAGGCTCACCCGGCTCTACCTTGTATACAAAGTCTATCTTTGTTTCTAGTGGGGTTACCCCGTCGATTGTGGTTCGAGGAATCAAGTCCCCGAGCGCGTAACAGGTAGAGTTACATGTCGCAGTCAGGAGTACAAATACCAGAAGGAGAGCAGAGACCAGGCCAAGGATCAGTTTTCCCATGACATCCTCCCTAAGCGCCAAGTGGCGCAAGATGGTTTTGTTTCCTCCTACCAGGTTTTCAGCGGTACTAATTACGCTTATGCTCTTATTTTGGCGTTTTGTCAATAGTGATAGGGCAAAAAAACAACCGCTCTGTCCCGCCAAGCCGAGATTCACGATGGTTACTATATTTCTATGTCGTAATGTAGTTTTCTCATTACGTAATAAAAAAACCAACCGCGAGGGGGCAGTTGGCTATAAGTTCTAGGACGGATTTATTCACACGTGAAGAGGAAGAGACCTTCTTTTATATGACATTCTCGTATAACAAAGTTTACTTCTCTGTCTGGTTCCAAGGAGATGATCCTAACTAGCTCTTTTTTAGGACCAGCTTTTCTGTTGCTAGGGAATCTTTGTCCGTCAACTAACCACGAACCATCTATAAAGTCAGCTGTCCAGGTCGTTCCGTTGTTGCCGATTCCAACTACACGGCATTGGCCATCAGCCTTCTCGAAAGTCCAATTATTGTTGGTTTTGATTTCAGCCGGAGTCCTGGTGACTATTCTCACACGAGCCGGTAGAAATAGCTCATTGAACGAATAGTTGGCAAGATTGCATGTCTCTATGCCCCCAAAGAAGGTTAGCAGGGCTAGAGTTCCGATTAGCAACACGATTGCAGAAAAAATGCCTTTCATTTTCGTTCCTCCTCTTGAGTTTTGAAAGATACTAGTTACATTTGAGCTCTTTTTCGGTATCTTGTCAAGCGCTAGCGTAGCCCTGCCCATAATTCATCATCCGAGGACAAAGCCCACTCGCTTAAGCGAGTGGGCTTTGTGAAATATCGTCTTAGAGGGATGGGCTAAAGCACCATCCCTCTAAGACTCTGTAGTATTAGGAGCGAAAGATCGTAGGAAGCTTTCGACTCTGATCCTCTGAAGTAATTGGGGCGAAGCGCTTATTCTTCAAGTTTTTCTTTTATTTTTCTGGGGCCCTGGTCAACTAGCCACTCCTTGATCAGTTGTGTAGCTCGTACGTCATCCTCGTTATATCTCAGTATTTTCTTCAGAATCTCCGGATCTTGGCTATCAGTCCAATCATTAAACCACACTACAGATTCCGCGCCGCCAGCCTCGGGATCATCCCACTTATATCCTATATATCCGGCAATATCTTTTAACCCATAGAAATAGAGAGGCATAACAACAGAATCGACGACTGCCTCGTGAAGATCTATCGTATTCTCTTTGAATTTGTCCACTAGGGCTTGCGGTGCCCCATATTTTGCTGCCAATCTATTAAACACTTCTTTCTCGTAATAAGCGTAGTGATAGATGACAAAGTCATCTAAGTCAGCCAAGAAGTCTAGAAATTTCTTCCACATCGCTCCCTCCTCGCTTTTATCTTTGGCGAAGCAATATTGATATTTTGGAACTTCATCCGGCTTTTCCGTATTCTTTACTACGAATCCCAAAAGATAATCTAGCCCCTTAAGTGGATCGCTTTCTATGTCAAAATAAACCTCGTTCTTAACAATTGGGAGTCTCGTTTTTCTTAAATATATTGGCTCCTTTGAGACTAATACCTTCGCTTGATTGCTATAGCGAACCAACTTGTCAAACGGCCAATCCTCTAATTTGGACTGCAGATCGTCCACGTCGGCTTTGGCCATCTCTTCAACGGTTCGAATACCTATTTCATACAGTCGCCTCTGATCGGCCTGACTAAGCTTAAAAATCAACGACACGTCGTTGCATCCTTCCGTTTCCGATAAGCACAGTGAGTACCAAGGAGTTCGCTTGCAAGTTCTTTTCAAAAACGGCGCCGGCTTTTCACCGTCAAGTATTTTCTCTATCTGACTAAGAGTCAGATTGAATTGTTCAAGAAAATCGTTAACCATGAACGATCCTTCATTTCCGCGAGGATCGATCATATAGCCTTGCTCTGGCCTAACTCCTTGTAATTTCTCAAGAATCAAGCTGTAGAAAATAAGTTGAAACTTACTCTCGTCTCTTAGATCCAAAGACGATTGAGCATCGTATGCGACATAATACCAATCACCAAGCTCGGATTTCCCAGGTCGAGCCTCGAGCAAATCAGGCATACCCACCCAATCTTCATACATCAAAACGCCATGATATATATTTTTGCCCTGCCTCATTAAATCTAGTGTCGCCATAAACGCTTCGTCTAGATCTCGAAATAGCTCTGGCTTAATGATTTCGAACTTCTTGTGCTCCATCATGACTTTCTCTGAATTCGGAATTTTGCCTTTATAAATTATATCTAAAAGTGGTGGCACCTTCTTGCCCCTCTTAGCATCTTCGTATATATCGAACCATATCCAGTGAGGACATTGAAAGAATTTATAAAAATGATCGGCCGTTATTTTTGGTTTTCGTTGATCCATAATGTTTTTATGATAATGTATTTATCTTCTTCAGTAAAATCGCTCCGCCCCAATCGCTTCATCGGATCAGAGTCGAAAGCAATACTCCGTCTCGCTCATTTCTTTGCACCAATAGTCGTCCGACTCCTGCGGTCGGACGCTATCTAGATTCTCGACCCTCGGAAGATCCTCTCTTTATTTGAATACAATGGCCGCCTTTTTGGCTTCAAAGGCAGCCATTGTATTCGGTAGGATTAAGCCCTCGGGCCTGCGAAACTTGCACGAAGTGAGCGAGACTGCGAGTAATTAATAAAAAGGGATGATTCAAAAATGAATGGAGCTACGCTGAGATGGGGTCGGATTACAATTTATACTTGCAATCCTTCGCTTAGTTTAGAAGGGCGCCTTTGAGGCCGAAAAGGCGCCCTTCGGGAGACTATTGATGGATCTGAGTGTGGCCTTTTGGCCCTCTTGCCAAGGCTCATGTATTTATTGTATAATATGTGGGTACGTTAACAACTCTTCAGTTAGACTGCGAACAAGGAGAAAACATGCCCGTCGAGACTATGATTCTTTTTCTTTTAGCTGGACTACTAGGATATCTAGTATTTAAATTTGGGAATGTCGATGACCCTCTACCATATCTGGTCGGAGTCGTCGCAGTCATATTCTTGTTGACTGGGATTGACTCATGCCGAGCATATTTCCGCAATGATGCCGAAACCATCGCCGCTGAGCATGCCGGCCACGAGGCCCTGCACACTCAGATTGAGAATGATCTGCTCGGAGCCGAGCCTGGAGACATTCTGGAGAGCTCCGGCGCGCGAAGAATGTTTGTCGTCCAACGACAGACACCTGCCACCATCGGGATTCGACCGATCTTCGACGGTTCGGAACTTCAAGAGACGCCCCGACTATCAGCCTTGATCTTGGCCCACACCAAGGTCATCAAATTCGGTACTCCCGAACACGCCGCGGCCCTCGAAGCCGAAGCCGCCGACAAATTCTCATACTACCACGGCAAACCACGCTAACTCCAATCCAAGAAAGAAGGAGCTCATGAAACAGAAGACGTTCATGAAATGGATGGTTGTTGCTGCATTCCTCATGCTGATCAGTGTCGTCATGATCATCTTCATGCCGCTACAAACGGCCGAGGAGAAGCAGGCGGCCATCGACGCCAAACGAGCGCAGCAAGCCCAGCTGATCGCCGACCGAGAAGCCAACGAGCAGAAAGTCGAAGCCGAGCGTATCAAGCAAGGTCGGCAAAACAACGCCGATGACGTGGTTCGAAGCATTTACTACGTGCAAGATCCCAGGACCACGCCGCCAACCTGCTTCGCTCATCGCTCAGTCTCCAGCCAGTGGACCGGCGGACCCGCTCTGGCCACCGTCTCCTGCGAAGCGATCCCGCCGAATCTGCTCGTCATCGCCAACGCGAAGTGAGCCCCCCCCCGCCACTCGACCCGCCATGTCTCCCCCCGAGACCTCTGGTGGGTCTTTTCTTTTTAAAAAATAATCAAGCGTAGCTCTATTCATTTTTGAAATCTCCGCAGACAAGCCAAGAATAGGAGATTGGAAAAGCATTAGTCCAAAACAACAGGTCGAGGGCAATACAATCATTAAGGAAGAAGGCCTCCCACTAAGTGGGAGGCCTTCTTTAAATGATAGTGCGAGGGTTACCTATTGTTTTGGCCTACTAATGCTTTTCTGTATCGACTAGACTTGGCGTAGTCGAGGACAAGATGAAAAAATGGATGGGGCGGAGAGTTACTCTTCTGGTATCAAGACAAAATCCTTATCCTGCTCCACGGCATGTATAACATGCCCACCATGTTCAATCGCCGCATCA
Source organism: Candidatus Yanofskybacteria bacterium (assembly GCA_003514055.1). Taxonomy (NCBI): domain Bacteria; phylum Candidatus Yanofskyibacteriota; species Candidatus Yanofskyibacteriota bacterium. The sequence continues at coordinate 192,755 of DOSG01000008.1, forward strand.
ACATAATTACAATGCTTACAATCTATTGCTGACACCGGAGACTTGGTTTGTCTCGCAGTTTTTACCGCCCGCTCGAATACATCTGCCACCCAAGTCGGATCAACGGTAATATCTTTTATCTCCTCGTTGAAATTCAATTTGTAGTCAAACCTATCGGGAGTCTTATCGACGATAAAGAAGTGAAAGTAGGCCTTACCAATTGTCTTATAACCATTCATATCGAGCAAATGCGTATAGGTATCCATCTGCTTCTGATAGTCGTCGTAAATGTGCGGCTCCCTTGATCCTGTTGACTTGTAATCAATGACTGCCAGAGAACCATCAGAAAATTCTAGGATATCATCCACGGCTCCATAAAGCATGGCATTAAGACTTTCGTCAAAATATTGGATACCTACAAAATTTTCGCGCCACGTAGAAAGTTTGGGATCGCTGAATAGTTTAGCGTCGAGGCCAAGTTTTGCAAATGCCGGTGGCAATACACCCTGAGCACGATATTGGTCGAACTCTTTCTTAACTAAAAAATCCACCGCCGAAGAAAGCGTGTACGGAAAAGATGGCGGTCTTTTTATTTTGTGTTTATTATCCAACCAAAAGCACCTTGGACATTCCAAAAATAATTTCAGACCGCTGCGAGATATTTTTAAATAATTTTGTATTGGTGACATCATTGAGAATCATATCCTTTATTGATGCAAATTAAAAGTCGATCAAATGCCTTCGTAAATCGTAATCTTGCCAATCCAAGAGCCCATATGAGGATCTCTGGGGATAATCTCATCCATCTTCTTCAAATTGCTATCCAATAAATCTACAACATTTGGGGATATGGCGTCGTCGTGTGTAAATAAAAAAATCTTACCAGCTTTGACGCTTTTTATTTTATCTAAAAGGTTTTCTAATTCATAGTTTAATTTGACCCCATCTTTCTCCAATGCTTGTATCGGGCCAAGGGAATCTGGTCTCTGTGACATTCCCTCTGGAAAATAGATTATTTTCGGATCGTAGCCCAGATTCATTCTTCGGGTGTAATAAATAAAATTAGCGTTAGACAAACCATAAAGAATGTAATAATCATTCTTACCGGACGCATTCACGGCATTCTGGATAATCTCCTTGTCGTTGTCTTTCCATTCTTTGGTCATTGCTCCCCTATCAAATACATTCTGGAAGGTGAACAAAACCAACAGGATAGATACACTCGCTTGCCAGCGCCTATCATCAATTCTAGATATAATGTAGGCCACTAAAATAATAAAAAATGGTAAGGCGACAATCTCTCTTCGTCCAGGAGTGTATATGGGAATAAATTGAGATATTAAAAATGCAGATACGATTGGAACGATAAAAAGACAGCCCAATATTTTGGCCTTTAGAGCCTCAACGTTTCTAAACAAGAACGCACCGGATATACCCACTAAGATTGCCAAGGACACTATCAGCCATTGACCAGTAGCAAAATAAGACAAACTTTCACGGAGCATGGATAAATTAGCTGGACCTATAAATTCTCCAGATTCATAATTATTAAATTTTAATATATATATCAGCCCCCAGGGCAAAAAAAGTAATCCCTGAGCAAACATCGCCCAGAGCACCTTCCAATTTTTTCTATCTGTTATCAATAAAATCACTACTTGCGACAAGAAGACGAGTACGAACCAATAATTTGTATACAAGCCCATCAGGCCGAAGATAATGTACCAAAGAGCATACTTCCACTTGAATCCCTGAAGCAATTTATATAAGAAATATGACGACGCCACGGATAAAAACGCCATAAGGCTATAGGGTCGTACTTGCTTGGCATAGAAAATTAGAAAATAATTCGAAAACCAAAGGACAAGAGAAATATATCCGGTTTTTTTCCCTCCGATATCTCTAGCCAATAGATACACAAATAAACCGCCGAAAATGAAAAATAGTGCGGATACTAATCGAAGAACCGCCTCCGTATCACCAAAAACAATCCTGATCGTCTTAACAATAAAGTAATACAAGGGCGGATGAGCTCCGCTAACTAAGAGATCCGAGATCATTACGTCGTTGGCTTGATACGTAAAATTAACAGCCATAGACTCATCTATCCAAAATACTGGGAATGGAACAGACAGGGCCAAGATGGATATCCCAACCAAAAATATAGCAGAGACTATCACCCACTCTTGTTTTAATCTAAATAGTAACTTCATAAACTCTTTTTAACGAAGAGCATAAGGCTCACATCATCATTTGGATTAGTATCGGGTCCGTCTACCCAGTAACCATCACGATCGTCCAGCCATACGTAGCTACCGACCAGATCATAAGACTTCTCAATAAAGGAAAAAGATTTTTTAACAAATTCTTCTGATATCGTCTGGCCAAGAAGCCCGCTATAAGGCCTCAAAGACAGTACGATTGCCCTGGGATTATTCTTATATAAATCATTGAGAACTTCTTCTTGGTACTCTTTAGCTTTTATCGTATTCAGGGTCAGGGGGAAAGTAACATTAAAACGAATATCGCTTGATCGATTAGAATAAGAATATATCTGAGATTCAGACCCAAGAACAAAAACATTATCTTCTGGCTTCGAGATGGCAGCGAGCTTATCGGCAACCAACCTAGATTCAACGAATGGGTTGTGCTTCGTATATATCTCCAGATTCAAATCTCTCGGGGACAAGAATAACAATTTTTGGGATGGGGCGAGCATTACGACGATCATTGATACCAATATTCCTATCGATAGCCCCGTCTTATGATTACCACCATGGCGCGACATGAGTGCATCAAAGCTGATTCCACAAATCATCATGAGGAATGGCATCAGAACGATATAATAGTGCCCAAACGCCAAGAATGGCACATTATAAACAGAAACAAGTACTGCAAGTAAGCACGCTAAGTAGAACCACCATCTCTCGGGCCTAATTAAAATAAAAACGATAAACAAAACTGCCAAGAATGGCCAATGCAATAAAAAGGACTTAACGTATTCGAATAAATTGGTCAGGGAGTAGCCATACTGAGCCACATAATAGCTATTGAAGACGACTACCTCTTGCCAGAAATACTTCCAGGCACCACCTCGAATTATCGGCAACATAATGAGCATGGCCGTACCGACTCCGCCCAGCAAGATAATCCCAACTCTACTAATTGATTTAGGCCAGGAATTTTTCCTCACAAACTCCACCAACCAGATGATAAAAATTAGTGCGACAATTGGAACAACTATGGGCTTAAACATTATCGAGACCGCAGCCAATATCCCGGCCGCCAGCCAAGGCCATTTGTCGTTTTTATCTCTAAAATAAATATATACGGCAACTAAGCCCAGCAGTGGCAGAATTAAAAACTTCTCCGTATTGGCGGCAAACGGCGAAAGTGAAATAAAATAAAAAGTTGTTGCAGTTAGCCAGCTAGCAGCCAGACCCGCCAAAACAGAAAATTCTTTCCTAAGAATTAAAAAGATAAGCAGAAGCGATATATATACGAATATAAACGCCAGAACACGAGGAGCCCACAAAGAATTTCCGCCAATAGTTTGGGCTAGCATATACACATAAACAATAAGTGGTGGCTTCTGAAGAAACGAATCCTTGTATGGTAGCTCCCCCTGGCGCATCAGTTGAGCGGCATAAGCATATTCGCCCTCATCCCTCTCAAAGGGCATGTTAAAACTGTTCCAGCTAAGTATAGCCAAATAGATAAATAGACATGCGAAGGTTAACCCTAGGAAAAGTTTTTTATTTCCAGCTAGCCGCATCCCAGTTCTTTATTTAAATTTAGCAACAAATTCAGATATCCTATCCCAGGCTTCTTTAGTCTCGATATCTTCGGGTGATATATCTAGCTGCTCCTTGAAGTCTGGAGACCAAGACGGATATCGATAGATCAAAACAAGTGCCTGCTCTTTACCTATATTTTTTATGCCATGAGGGCACCCCCGAGGAACAAAGACTGTCTTGAAATCGTCATCGCCCATCTTAATCTCTTTTTTGATCTTTCTACTTTTATACACGATCTCTTTAATCTTACCCTTCAAACAAGTCACGTAATAATCCGAAGCCGCATGGAGATGATATCCCTTGAATAAGCCCGGATCGGCAACGGTCATATAAGCTTGGCCATTCAGGTGCCCAGTAAATCCATCTCGATCGCTAATAACCTCAAGGACCCAGCCATTGGCCTTTTTTGATTTCGGATCAAATGTAACGACCTTCTTACACTCCTTAATCCCGATTGTTTTTTTATTACTCTTCTTCTTGCTAAATTGATTAGGTAGCATACAATAAATCTTATACAAATCGCCGAAATAATAAAAGTCTTATCCATTTGACGGCCATGAACCAAAATAAAAAAATAACCGCTATATTCATAGCCTACAGGGCAGTCACAACACTAGAAGAATTCTACAATGCGTTCCCTAAAGAACTTTTTGACGAAATAATATTAGTCGATGATCAATCTAAAGACGGGACATTTGAACTAGCTAAAAATCTTGGCATTCAATCGTATCAAACCGAAACCAATCTTGGCTACGGAGGAAATCTCAAGAAAACTCTGTGTCTAGCCCTAGATCATGGAGCAGATATAATAGTCGACCTCCATCCCGATGGAGAATATAAGCCTTCGGCTATTTTGCCAGCTCTGCAAGAGATAGACAACGGTGCCGAGTTTATTTTGGGCAATAGATTCCAAGATATCAACAAGACATTAAAAAGCGGTATGTACTTTTGGAAAATTCTGCCTATACTTTTACTGAACTGGATAGACAAAACGATCCTGGGTTTACCGATAAACGACGTCCATCAGGGATTCAGAGTGTACACTCGTAGCATGTTGGAGAAAATAGATTTTTTGGATAACTCCAACGACTATCTTTTCAGTTTTGAGCTTATTGCCCAGGCCGCATTTAAGAAATGTAGGTTCGCACAAGTACCAGTTGAGACAAGCTACACTGGCGAAAAACGCGGAGCTAGCTTAAAAAACAGCGTTAAGTATTCCCTTAAAACGTTTAGAGTTCTTATTCTCTTCATACTAGCTAAGATAGGAATTCGGACTAGACTTTTCAAAAACCCTTCTAAAGAATAGGTCCTACCCTATTTCGTATACTTAGACATGTCAAAAAAAATACCTAAAACCATAATTACCGGAGGAGATGGGATAGTCGGATCATATTTTAATTTTGGCATTAAAACTGATCAGAAAGATTTAGATATCACCGATCTACCAGAAACTCTGCGAGTTATAAAAAAACACAAACCAAAGATTATAATTCACCTCGCCGCTGAAACAAATCTGGATAAGTGCGAGCAGGATCCTCAACACGCTTATTTCGTAAATTCAATCGGGACATATAACATCGCCTTAGCCGCGAAAGAAGTAGGGGCTAAATTAATATATCTGTCCACGAGTGCAGTCTTTGACGGAGTGAAGGGATCATATTCAAAAAAAGATATTTCAAGCCCACAGAATTATTACGGCCGATCTAAGCACTTAGGAGAGGTCATGATACAAGGCATTCTTAAAGACCATCTCATTATTCGAGCCTGCTGGGTATTTGGCGGAGGACCGGCCAAAGATCATAAATTCGTGGGTAAGATAATCAGACAAATTGATAGTCCCAAGATATACGCCCTAAACGATACCTACGGGTCGCCAACCTATGCAAAGGACTTAGTAAAAGAGATCTCGTCTCTTATAATAAAAAATGCCAAGGGAATCGTTCACGTCGCAAACAAGGGTAGAGCCAGCAGATATGACATGGTAAAACTAATAACCAAGGCGATTAACCCTAAAATAAAAGCAGTCGGGGTTAAGTCAAGTTTTTTCAAACTGCCTGCGAAAAGAGGTAGGGACGAATCAATTATTTCGAGCGCTGCTAATATGCGCTCATGGCAAGAAGCCTTAGAAGAATATATATCAGCGGAATGGGGCCCACATCTAAAAACAAAAACGTCCGATTAATGTCGCCAAAATTTACAGAAAAACTTAATTGTAGAGTCTGCGATTCTCAAAATTTTACTGAGATTCTGAATCTTGGGCAGATGCCCATGGCTAATGCTTTCCGATCAAAAGAGAATCTAGAAAAACCTGAATTGAAATTCCCGTTATCTTTGCGATTTTGCAGAAATTGCTCTTTGGTTCAATTAGCCCACACAGTGAACCCAAAACTGCTATTCGAAAACTACAGCTATTTAACCTCGGCTAGTAAGCCGTTGGCCGATCACTTTGTAGAATTAGCCAAGGATTTGGCAAAAAAATATGTCCACAGCGAAGACGACTTAGTGGTTGAGATAGGAAGTAATGATGGGGTGCTCCTAGAAGCTATAAAAGACAAGTGCCATGTCTTAGGAATCGAGCCGGCTAAAAATGTTTGCGCCCTCTCGACCAAACGAGGCGTTGAAACTCTATGCAATTTCTTCGATTCCCGACTTGCGATAAGAATATCTAAAGAATATGGCCAAGCGAAAGTTATTATCGCCAATAACGTCGTGGCCCACATTGATAACGCGAAAGATCTAGTCGAGGGAGTAAAAAAGCTAATGTCCAATGATGGCGTTTTTGTTTTCGAAGTTCATTGGGTCGGAAATCTAATTGGGAAAGGTGGATTTGATCAGATTTATCACGAGCATCTCTCATATTTCTCTTTGCATGCTATTCAGCAACTATGCAAACGCTCTGGTCTCAAGCTTGTGGATGCTAAGCTCGTCCCGATTCACGGAGAATCACTACAATGCCATATTAAAATAAAAGGCAAACCAAGTGCGGCTGTAAAAAATATACTCAATAAAGAAAAAAGGTTGGGATTACATAAAATTACAACCTACCGCAAATTCGGCGAGAAAGTCGAAAAAAGTAAAAAACAGCTTTGCCAAATTCTAAATGAGATTAAGAAGAATGAGAAAACCGTAATTGGATATGGGGCACCGGCGAAAGGCAATACATTACTGAATTATTTCGGTATCGGTCCAAAATCCATAGACTACATAATCGACACCACGTCCTTTAAACAGGGCATGTTCACTCCCGGTGCTAAAATTCAAATTATGCACCCGAATAAGATCCAAGAGAAAAAGCCGGACTACGTACTTCTTCTCTCATGGAATTATGCCAAAGAGATACTAGAGAAAGAGAAAACCCTTCGAGCCTCTGGTGTTAAGTTCATCATTCCAGTCCCTCACGTAAGAATTATCTAGTCCATAATTCTCCGAATGCTTTTGTCTACATAAAAAGCCGGCGTTAAGCCGGCCTAATCAACACTCGGACATATTCCTTAGTGAAATATTTATTAGCCACATTCCGTAAGCTATTTCGAGTGACTCTGGCAAACCTTTCTTTGAAAGAATTTAGATGCTTCATATCTTTGTCGCCATTCGCAGCTGCGGCCATGATCAAGTGAGCTAAAATATCGGGATAACTCTTAAAGGCCACCAGCGGTTGAAATCTTGCAGCGCTTCTAAATCCTTCGAAAACCTCCTTACTCACAAGTTCTTCCCTCAGCCTTGCAAACTCTTGCAAGATGATCGTCTCGCAATATTTAATATACTCTTCGCTTCTAGAAGCCACTTCGGCCACAATTAGACCGTGAACAAAACTCCTATCGGTATCGACTGGAGTATGGTAAACGCCATTCCTAAAGATACGATTTGCCTCTCTCAATAAAATAATGAGGCGGTATTTTAGAATCTCTGCGAGTATGTCCAGTGCTAGCCCATCCTCCGAGAAATAGGTCTCCGTTGGGAATCCAACTGCCAAAAGATGATGCCGCATATTGTCTGGCATAGGCATGACTTCAACGTTAGATCTAGTAGAGCCTATCCTTGGAAAATCATCAGAATGATCATAGTCAAGAATTGGCTGGCTACCGTTAGGTAGAAATTTAAGATAGCGACTGCCCAACTCAAGGGCCGTATTCTTATCCGGGCCCAAGGCGACAAAAAACATATTCCTAGCCACATAATAACGCCTAACGAATGCTCTAACGTCTGCCAAAGTCGCCGTCTCAACTTCGTTCATATAGCCATCGATGGGGTGCCGAATCGGATTGCTCGTATAGACGGCCTTATACAACGAAGATTGCAGCAGATCTCCAGGCGAAGAGCCAGTTAATGCGCTCTCTTGATTTATGGCCGCCTTCTCTATGCTCAAACCATCTTCTGATAATATGCCATCTTTCAAAAGACTAAAAAACATATCTAGAGCCTTAATCAAATTGCCCTTGGATTCAACCATAGTGGTGCCAAAAGTCGTGCAGACGTGATCTACTGATATGTCACAAGCCGATAGGCCGCCTAGAATTATATGAATGATTTTATAGACATCATCGACGCTATATTTTTTCGATTCTCGCCCCTTCATATGCTCAACAAGATGAGCTAGGCCACGAAGTGGCCTCTTGCCAGATACATTACCTTGCGGATCGTAAATAGACCCCGCCCTTACGCATGTAGCTCCAAGATGAGTTGAGCTTGTTGGATCGTACTGACTATAGACCATCGCGCCATTATCTAGCTCTTGCGGAATGACCAGTCGCATATCCACCTCTTTTCAACGTACATGAGAATAAAATACAGAAAATAAAAGCCGCGGTCAATAAATGGCCGCGGCTTTTCTGATATCCAGCAATATCTAGTTAATATAATTTAATGTTATATTGGTCCATCATCAGCTTGCCATTCTTGCCAAGCTCTGGATGGCCCTTATAGATTGTAACGCCGCAATTTATGGGCTTATCATTCTCGTCTACCTCTATGAATTTCTCCCTATCCCACCTTTCAAGATTAGCCCTCAGAGACAACAAAGTTAAGTGGTGAGAAACTACCAGAACATTTTCGCCTGCATGCTCCCTAATAAGGGTCTCGACGAAACTTCTCGCCCTATCACGAACATCAGACTTATTCTCGCCATTTAAGAACTTATACTCATAGTCGCCCTCCATCCTAAATAGTGCCGCTTGCTCGGGCTGTAGCACAATATAGACTCGCCAATCGTTATATACGGTAGATAGTCCATGCTCCTGCTCTCTAATTCTTTCCTCGACCACAACTCTAACGTCCTTGAGTAGCTGACATCCACTAGTTAGGGCATCTAGCGTCTGCCTAGTCCTTATGAAAGGTGAGACATATACGATATCTGGGCGAGCTATAACACTCGAAAGCTTCTTGGCTGTTTCATTAGCTTGCCTAACTCCATCTTTGGTCAGGGGTGTGGCGTAGTCACTTACATTAACTTTAAACTTATTAAATATTGATCTAGCCAGGCTAGCAAGTTTTTCACTCGGCCACTTGGCGATGTCAAAATTGTCATATTCTTCATCAAAAACTGCCTTAAATTCCAGATAGAGAGAGTCTTCGTTTTTGTTTTTCTTAAGAATGTTATACGCCGACTCGCCGTGTCTTATAAAAGTTAATGATTGAGGCCATTTCATACCCTAAGCTTATCTTTTAATAAAAATATTATCAATTTCTAGAGTTCAGACTCCTTCTAATCGCCTTTTTTCGTCCATCAGTTAATCGAGATTACCTCGAGTTCTCTATTTTTAGAACCAGCTGTGAAAATAACTACATCGCCGACTCTCTTGCCAAGCAAAGAGTTACCCAATGGCGAGTCGACGGAAACTGCAGCTATGACAGTGTCCTCAACTAATAATCCTACGCCGCCTCCGCCTTTTGGGGCGATAAGATGATAGATAGTCTTATCGTTTTCCCTAATTTGAATCAATGAACCGACACCAACCACACTTTCGGGCTCAACGTCATCGTCGAATTTATATTTCAAAAGCTTATCAAACTCAGATACCTTCTCAGCTATCTTACTGCTCATCAAATCGAATTGAAATTTACTAGTATCGGAGTGCGATTCCATAGCTCCCGGAGCCTCATTCGACGCTTTTTTATACGCCCCAACATCGGCGATCGCGGAATCTCTTAGCTCACGCAATTTATCAAAATATTTTTGCACAACTAATTGCTTATTCATATTCGTATGGCTGTCGATTCAGTTGCGACTTCAATTACATATCCATCGGGATCTCTAAAATCTACAGTATACGAGCTTCTGTCTTTATATTGAACTTCTAAGGGCCCCCGAATTATGTCTGCCCGAGCTCTTAAAAGAAGCTCAGCAACCTCATCTACAACCTTCCGCGATAGCGCCAAGAAGCATAAATGCCTTGGACCTACAGTCTTCTCAGATTTAACACTCTGCTCAATAAAGTATATCTTAGTTTCTCCATTGCTAAAGGCATTAGATTCGATTTTATCCCATCCAATAAGTTCAAAGATTCTTTCGTAAAACTTTACTGAACGTTTCAGACTAGAGACCCAGAACTCTATATGTTTTATACCTGCTTTATTTTCCATAACACTTTTTGAATTTATTACCGATTCCATCCGAATTCGCAATATGTTTCTCCCTTTATATAGCAATCAATCGCAACTCGAATATAAGGACTTGTATTTTCCGGTAATCTATCCGTCGGGAACCACGATAAATCATCACACTTATTCGGCTCCGAATTTTTAATTTCGCCATTCCATATCTGTGTCGTGAAGTAAAATCCAATTCTTTCATGATCATCACACCATCGATGCATCGTCAGAAGATGCTTCAAGTTTTTTGAATCAATATCAATTCCAGCCTCTTCTTTCGCTTCTCTCGCAATTGCTTCTCGCATCGTCTCATTACCATCAGCATGACCTGCCACCATGCTATATCTCCCATCTTCGTATCCCGTCTGGAATCTTCGGGACAATAGAATATTCCCATCTCTTACAAGAATGAGATAAACTTCTGGGATCAATTTGAATCGTTCTTTATTTACCATGACGCTTTTCGTATTTGCTTCTAATCGTAAATGATATAATTAATTCATGACCAAATTATATTATATACGGCTTACGACTATAACTTTTGCGGTCCTCGGAATTATTCACCTATTTAAAGGAATCACCGGCGTGCCCCTCACTCTTAACAGTTGGCAGGCGCCGATATGCGTGTCCTATGTTGAAAGTTTGCTATTTCTTTCATTCGCTTATCTAGGATTCCGTCAGTGGCAAGACAGATAGTCTCTACGCTCCATGGCACTTCTTGAATTTTTTGCCGGAGCCGCACCAGCAGGGATCATTGCGGCCAACCTCATGCTCATCTTTTTTGACTGGCTGATTATTCTTCTCCGATTCTGTTTGAGCTGCAGTTTTTTCCATACCAATATTAGCTCGACCTTCTTCCATTTTCACTTCTTTAGGTTGTTGGACAAAACCAACTTTGAATATTAGATTAGCCACCTGATGCTTAATTGTCTCAGTCAATGTAGCGAATAATTTTTGAGCTTCGACTTTGTACTCCACGAGCGGATCTCTTTGACCATAAGCCCTCAGATTAACCGAGTCACGCAGATATTCCATGGTGTCGATGTGATCCATCCAAAGCTCATCTATAGTTCTCAGTAATACATGCCGTTCGAGCTTTCGCATATTCTCAGAACCAACCTCTTTCTCGTGAGCTTCATATTTCGCATGCACATAATCGAATAGATAATTAGTCACCACTTGCTGACCATCCTTAGATAATTCAATCAACTTGCCATGCAATTCTGGGTCTTTATTAGCCACCGCCTGGATAGTCTCTGAGATTTCTTCGATATTCGGATCCCCTTCCGTCGCAAAATGCTGACCAACGACGTTCATTATTAAATTTTCCAAATACTCCGCAACTATGGCCGTACTCGATTCAGAAAACAATATATCTTTTCGAAGCTGATATATCGCCTTGCGATGTTTATTCATTACATCGTCATATTCCAAAACATGTTTTCTGGAATCAAAATGATGACCTTCAATCTTGGTTTGGGCTTGTTGAATAGCATTTGAAACAAATTTGTTCTCGATGACATCGTCTTCGCTAACGCCAAGGCGATCCATTATTGATCTGAGGCGGTCGCCGCCAAATATACGAGCCAGGTCATCTTCGGTTGAAACAAAGAACTGAGACGAACCGGGATCGCCTTGACGACCGGCGCGGCCGCGCAGCTGATCATCGATTCTCCTAGCCTCGTGCCTTTCAGTGCCAATTACGTGTAAGCCGCCAACTTCTTTGGCCTTATCCTGAGCTTCCTTGTCTGGTGGATTGCCTCCAAGAATTATGTCCACACCGCGACCAGCCATGTTGGTAGCAACAGTTACCGCCCCTGGTCGGCCCGCCTGAGCCGTAATCTCGGCTTCTCGTTCATGATTCTTAGCATTTAATACATTGTGTGGCACACCTTCGCGGCTAAGCATTGCCGCCAGCAATTCGTTCTTCTCAATGGACACGGTTCCGACTAGAACTGGCTGGCCAAGCTCATGTCTTTCTTTGATTTCTCTGGCTACAGCTCTAAATTTACCGGCTTCGGTTTTATATATTTTATCGGACAAATCCTTTCTGACCATGGGCCGATGCGTAGGGATTAGCACAACATCAATATTGTATACTTTATGAAATTCTTCGGCCGAGGTCTGAGCCGTACCAGTCATACCCGATAATTTATCATAGAGTCTAAAATAGTTTTGGAAAGTAATCGTGGCTAAAGTTCTTGATTCTTTCTGAACAATTACGCCTTCTTTGGCTTCGACGGCTTGATGTAGGCCTTCGGACCAACGCCGGCCTGGCATCAGACGACCCGTAAATTCATCCACGATAATTACCTCTCCATTTTTTACGACATAATCGCGATCAAGTTTAAAAATAACATTAGCCTTAAGAGCCTGCTCTAAGTGATGGACATGGCGCACGCCGCCTTCGTCGTAGATATTACTAATGCCAAGTATTTTTTCTACTTTTTCGATGCCCTGCTCAGTTATTGAAATGGCCTTTAACTTTTCATCAACATTATAATCCTCGTTCTCAACTAAATTCGGAACTACTTTAGAAAAAGTCTCATAGAGTTTGGTTGATTCGGCGTCGGGTGCAGATATAATTAAGGGCGTGCGGGCCTCATCGATTAATATAGAGTCGACCTCGTCGACAATGGCAAAGTTGTGATATGGCCTCTGAGCCATACCTTCAACGCTGTAGGCCATATTGTCGCGGAGATAATCAAAACCGTATTCATTATTAGTGCCATAAGTTATATCAGCTAGGTAAGCTTCTTTTCTTGTAACTGGTTTCAAAAATTCATGAACAACTTTAAAATTACCCTCGGTGTCTCTTTCCTTGTCTAGCTCGTCATTCTTATTTTGATGGGTAGGATCATAAATATAACTAGACTCATGATTGATGCAGGCCACCGACAATCCAAGAAAATTGTATATTTGCCCCATCCAAGCCGCATCGCGACGAACCAAAAAGTCATTTACGGAAACTACGTGCACGCCCTTACCAGAGATAGCATTAAGATAAGTCGGCAGAGTAGCCACTATAGTCTTACCCTCTCCAGTTCTCATCTCAGATATGCCACCTCTATGTAGAACGATGCCACCCATTAGCTGAACATCGAAATGTCTTTGACCTAGGGTCCTTTTGGAAGCTTCGCGCACCAGCGCGAAGGCTTCTGGCAGAATGTCATCTAACGTCTCGCCCCTGGCGAGACGTCCTCTGAATTCTTGAGTCTTATTTTTTAGATCTATATCCAAAAACTTCTCGAATTCTTTCTCGAGATCATTTATCTTTTGAACAATAGGCTTTAGCGAATCAATATATCTTTGATTAGCATCGCCGAATATTTTAGACAGAAACGACATTATTTTTTTGGTTTTCGTTTAAGATCCTTCTTTCTCTCTTTAAACTTTTTTATTTCTATCTTCAAGGCATCCTTAACATTCGTGATTGCATTCCTGACATCAAGATCTTCAGCATTAGCACGCAAGAGCTGTCCACCAGCGTTAAAATTGGCTTCGGCATAAAAAACCTCACCTGATTTATGGCGCTTAGTGGTCCGAGAGATCTCGACCCTAGCTGAGACATTGTCATTCGGTTTAAATAGCTTCTCTAGCCCACCAATTTTATTCTCGATAAATACTTTTATCGGATCGGTAAGTTCTAGGTTTTTCGCAAATATATCTATTCTCATAACGTATACAGGCTAGCATCTTTTGGATAGGATTTAAAGGCCTATTTTCTAATCTGCACGCCTTCCTTATAGTAATTTAATTCCATGTCATTTATGGTGAAGATTGCTCCCCAATCACGGCCGGATGTATCAAACTCTTCTCCGGTCATATTCAACCAATGCTTGGTTCCATCTGGCCAAACAGCGTAGACTTTCTCATCGTTAATCGATCTAACATAGTTAGCGGTAGTATAAGCATCAAGAACAGAAGGATCAACTTCAACGGCGCTGGTCGAGCTCAGGTGCCCATACAACTGTATGACGTCGGAATTTAAATATCTCTTATATTTACCACTAATCACGTAGTCTTCTTTATCGCCCCTTTTTCTAGCCAAAATACCGTCAGTCAAAAGTGTCGAGAGTACTGAGTCTTGCTCGGCGTCGGCTTCTACCGATTGCATTTTAACCGTCAGCTTCCTCTCAGAATATGCCTGGTTTATGGGCATCAATATAAAATATTTCAAGCCAGCCTCATTAGATACGTGGGCTTGATTTAACAAAGTCCCTGCCCGTCCAAGATTGTCTAGATATCCTATTCTAAAATCAGGCGAGTCATAAGTTATTTTTATCGACTTGGTCTGGCCCCGGCCAATTGTTATTTTCGTATAGTATGGTTGCCATGGCTTAAGACTGTAGCTTAAGCCATAGTCCTTAAAATTATTGACTACCAGTTCTTCGTCAGGTAAAATTTTAACCTCTTTTAACTCCGAATTAGAATAACCAAAATATTTATTGGTGGAATTATCGTTTAGGTAATTAGCAATTAGCCAATTCTCAAAAACATCAAAAAAGTTTTGCTGGATACCCTTTGCCCTGAGATAGTCATTTATAGAAGCCATTCCGACATACCTATCTTGCAATGATCCTGACAATATCTCAGGACCATATTGGTCAACAAGATAACGAGCGAATAAGGAAACCATGGCATAATTCTCCTTGGAATTCTGCCAATCAGTCAGACTAGTTAGCGAGCTATTCAGAAAAATCTGCAGTCTCCCTTCTAAAGATGACTTATATTCCGAATCATAGCCCACAACGGCAGTAGAATATTCAGACCTCAATTCATTTAGCCAAGTATCTTCAGCTATGTTGCGAGTTAACTCTTTTTGATTAAACGAGATTAAATGCTGAAACTCATGAGCAATAAAAGTTTTAGCTAGATCGCCGCTTAAGGCATCGACATTTACAGTAATCATTTTCCTCTCATTCGAGCTTGGTGCCGACGATTTAGGGTATAGGTTTATTGAATTNNGGATAAATATTATTATCAAACTCAGTAGACAATGAATTTAGTTTATCGATGATATTGGCAGAATATCTATTGTCTATATAGAAATAGGCTTTCTCGCCAATTTTTTTCAAAGTCGCTGTTACCTGGGAATTGCCATACTTATCGAATTGCTTATCAACATTGAAAATCTTAATCTCGCCCATTACATCGGCTCTAACAGGACCCGCAATCGCAAAGAATGGCATCGCTACTGCCAAGACTAAAAGGCCGTATTTAAGCGATTTCTTCATATCTTAAGTATACTAGAAAATACGTGGTCGCCCAACCCCAATATGGGCGAGATTAGATTGACTATCAGTCAATAATTTGATATAATTGAGGCATAGTCATGAAAAGATTCTCTCTGCTGATCAGCGACATCATCATATTATATGCCTCCTTGGCTATAATGATTTTATTTCGCTACGGATCAAGATTCAGCGAACAATTCAACATTCATTTAATCCCCTTCTTGGTAATCTTCGGCCTCTGGATTATCACTTTTTACATACTGAATTTATACGAGATCCAAACTCTTAAAAACGGCTATTCGTTTTATGTTGATTTCATAAAAGCCATTACCATATCTTTTTCAATCTCAGTTGCTTTCTTCTATCTATTCCCACTATACGGGATTACGCCTAAAACAAACCTGATTGTCTTTTCTCTTATATTCTTACTACTAGGATTCTTAAATCGATTCGGACTAAATGCTCTCCTAGAAAATGCCTTTAAGAAAAGGCTGGTGATAGTCGGCATCAATCATCAATCGCTAGAGCTAGCTAGGCACATCAAGGACAATCCACAACTGGGATATCGCTTAGCCCACGTCGTTGACCTTACCTCCGTAACCGAAAAAATTGAAGAAGAATTTAAGGAATTCAGTGTCGTCAGAGGCATAACCAAGCTTCAGGAAATCATTAACTCCGAAAAAATTGACGTTATCATTATCAGTCCCGACGCCTACCAGGTGCCGAAGATCATCGAACTATTTTATGGCGCTCTAGAGAAAAAGGTTAATTTCTACGACTTATCGCTTTTTTATGAACAAGTAACTGGCATGGTGCCACTTGGAACCATAAATCAAACATGGTTTATAGGAAATTTAACTGAAGGCAGTAAGAATAGCTACGAGACGATTAAGAGAGGCACAGACATCGTCATTTCCATAGTCGTGGGGGCAGTTTTCTTGGTCATATATCCATTTGCAGTCCTAGCTATTAAGCTAAGTTCAAGTGGGCCGATATTTTATCATCAGAAAAGAGTCGGATTACATGGTAAGGTTTTTAAAATGATTAAATTCAGGACCATGCCAATAGACGCCGAGAAAGATGGCGCCATCTGGGCGAGTGAGAATGATACCCGAGCTAACAATGTTGGCAGATTCATGCGTAGGACCAGGATAGATGAACTGCCTCAGGTATGGAATATTCTCAAGGATGAAATGTCATTTGTCGGACCAAGAGCCGAGAGACCAGAATTTCACAAGCAGCTACAGGACGGCGTTCCCTTTTACGAAGAAAGGTATTTAATAAAACCTGGGCTAACCGGGTGGGCTCAGATCAATTATCGCTACGGAGCCTCCATAAACGATGCCGCCGAGAAGCTTAAATATGACCTCTACTACATAAAAAACAGATCCTTGCCCCTAGACATAGGTATACTCCTAAAAACCATCCGCATAGCCCTCCAGCAAGCCGGCAGATAGGGAAATTAAAAAAATAATGTGCTCGGAATTTGAAAGAGCCCGACTCGCCTAGGCGAGTCGGGCTCTTTCTCAATGCTCAGAATTCAAAATTAAAAGTTGCTTCTGATGACCTACCATTGCCTGCCCATCCCCCTGACAAAGCTTTGCGCCGCGGATAAAAGCTCAGGATTGTATTGAGCGGCTAAGTGAGCTTGGGCGACAGCTTCATCGATATTACCCATCTTCTGATATACGGCTGCCAGAGTTGCATGATAATTAGCCTCAGATATTAAATCTCTCTTCTCTTTTATTTCATTTATTTTGATTATCCCCTCATAGGCATACGCTAAGCTGGCATAGTTAGACTCTCTCAAATATATTTGGCTTAATTTCGCATAATCAAGCTCCCCCGGAGAGAATCCTCTGGTAATCCCTTCCCAGACCAATCTAGCCCCCTCATCCGTGAACCCCATGTCATATTTAACCATTCCCAGGTACCAATATGATATGCCCACCTCTGGATTCAACTTAACCGCTTCTTCGAAATATCTCACAGCATTAACGTTGTCTTTTTTATTCAAGTATCCCTGGGCAACCTCATAATACGTTCTAACAAATTTAGGCGCCAACTCCAGCGCCTCTAGCGAATATTTAAGAGCCTCGTCATTGTGTGGCGAGCTCGGATCACCTCGACCAAGCATTACGTGAAGCCTAGACAAGTAAAGTTTAGGCAAATAATCGACGGGGAAATTATCGGCATTCTTTTCTTCTTCACTAACTGCCAGCTTAAGGGCATCGCCGACTAATGGATCATTGGGGTTGGCTACCATGAATTCTAGGACATACTGAGCGAATTTATTCCTTATCTCATATTCAATTGGGACATTATATGACATTGCCTTTTTATATTGCTCAACAGTATTCTTGAAATTAGTATCCGAAGCTATAATCATAGCCCTAGTAGTGGCATAATTAGCCGAGACCGAAGGAATATTGGTCTTGAATATAACGAACAGCATCACGATAAACAAAACAGTTCCGATGGGACCAACTAGCCATTTCTTGACGAGTGGCCTTCCTGAGCCATCGCCTTTGATTGCTTGCCGACTACCAGACTCGTCAACGTCAGACATAAAGTAAACGAATCCCAGCAAGAAGAAAAAGGTAATAAAGTTAGCCGAAGTATCAAATATGAAAGCATTATGGATTATATAGGCCACAATTAAGGCAACTAAGCCAATGGCGATATGGAGATATTCATCTCTCCTCTTAATAACATCCCGAAGAGATTTAAGAGTTGCAAAAAACATGAATAGGTAAGCTGCAAATCCTATCAGACCCATAGTGACCAGGACCTCTACGAACATATTGTGAGCGCGATCAAATAAGGTTTCTGCGCCGGGGCCAGTATAGAATTTGGGGTTAAAATATTTCGAGAATGGGATATTGAAATTCTCCGGTCCCCAACCCACGAGCATAGTCTTCGGACTTTCTTTCCAGCCTTCAAATCCGGCTGTCCAAGCCCAGATTCTAGTCTGAACAGTAAAGTTAGTCGGCGAGAAGTTGGTTATTCTCTCAAAATAACCAGAATTAATTGCACCAGTACCCCTAAGAACTCCGGCTAAGATAATAAATACTACGAATAGGGTAACCAGGCCTACAAGGGCTCGCTTAGCAAGCCTAGACCTAGTAATCCAAAGATAGAGAGAGGTGTAAACCAACACGCCACCGCCAAGGGCAAGGATTGAACCTCTAACCGCTGTCATCATAACTGCAATAGCACAGATTACCGCCGCTAAACCATAGATCCATCTTTCCTTATCCGAGATAGCTTTTCTAAAAAATAGGGCCAAGGACATGAAGACTATAAATAATTGATAGCCAGCGAATAGCGCCGCATTGCCGATAGTCCCGAATATTCTGGTTCTGCCTTGCCCGCCCACAAAAAAGCTTGAATTGGTCTTTTGACCAAAGCCATACAGAGCCGACAGCACACCAACAATAGCCATGAACTTAAATAAAGATAACCACTCTTCTTTTCTTTTAAATGTAGATATTAAAATTATAAAGAATACGAAATAGTGCCAAAAAGTCCATAAGCCACCCATTCTTTCTAGCGCCCCCCAGAAACTTTGAGCCACTTGAGAGCTGGTAATCGTGGCCAATGTAAAAGCCAATGTAAAAGCCAAAAAACTCCAAACCAATTTATTGAACTTCGGCAGATATGCCCTATCCAGCAGAACCAGCATCACATAAAAAACGAACATCAGCTCGACTATGCTTCTAAAAACAATTACCTTGCCAAAGTGAAATGGTGACAAGAATTGCGAAAAAATGATCAATGGCACCAAGGCCACAGCGTATACCCCGACTTTTAGTATTTTAAGTAAGATAGATTCTTTTAGCATGCTCTAAATTTTGCCTGATTTTAACTTTTTATACAAATATATAAATGAGGCTACGTGAGACACAGCGAACCAAGTAGTAACCATCCAAACTCCGCCCCAAATTCCATAATGCTTCAAAGAATATAATCCTGCGGGTATTCCGATCGCTAGCACGATGGTATTTATTAAAATCGACACCTTGACCTTATTAATCGCTCGCCACATTGGGCCCAGCCCAACGCCAAGGCCATTGAATATTCCATATATAATAAAACCATAAGCATACTGGACGCTAGGCATAAAGCTCTCGCCATATAGAATCTTGAAAGCTATCGGAGAGATAACAGCCGCACAGATCACCAGGAATGCAGAGAAGATAACTGAGTAAAAGGTGACTCTCAAAAAACTTGACCTCATCTTCTCGAGGCTCTCTTCTCGAAGTCTTGGGAATTCTATATTCAACATTGTTGAGATTGGGCCCAGAAGACTCAACGCTAAGTTAGCGAAACCGAAAGGTATCTTGTAGAATGCAACGTCGCTAGAAACAAAATATATACCAGCTAATGAAATCGGCAAGAAAGAAAACAGGGTTGCCATATTTCTATCAAGTGCCACCCAGAAACTATACCTGATAAACTTTCTCCAACTAACAGAGATGGCCTTACGAAAAATCTGACCCAGCGAAGGGATAAAACTATCGACAGATAAAAGTCGGTTCCATGAAAGTCCAATTATGATAAAAACGATTAAAGACCCAATGAGATGCCCGATGGCCGCTCCCAATATCTTGTACCCAGAGAATACTAACAAAAGGGATAGCCCCCAACGTACAAATAGATCAATAAAGATAAAGATAGTTGCCGTAGCTATTTTCCTCTCTGCCTGAAACGCCACCTGAGATACAGAGAAAAGGAGATTAGAGATAATCGAAGCCAAGACAACTATTGCGGCGAATAAACCGATATCGTATCTATGGTACAAGAGATTAGAAATGATCGGCAGGAGAACCAACCCAATCGCCACCACGATCCCGATGATCGAGGCGATCTTAAGCAAGAAGCCCAGCGCTTCAGCGATAGTATCTCGATCTCTTCGAGCATAGGCTCCGGCCACGATACTTGTAATCCCATCTCCCACGCCCGTGGCCATGAAAATACCGGCCAGCGAGGCCAAGCTAAACGCCAAAGCGTAGACGCCAAAAAGTTCTGGCTGTAGCAGCCGAGCGATAAATATCCCGGCTACCGCCTGAAGCAAGGTACCCAAAACACTCCCCACCTGGAGAGTAATTACATTCTTGAAGAATCTACTCCCAATATAACGCAGTAATCCCTCCATAGTCATTCGAGAATTATAGACTCCGCTTGGCATATCCCTGAAGTATCTCGCGAGTAACCGAAGCTATATTCTGGGCCTGCCGTTGACTCATCTGCGGTAGAAGAGGAAGGGTTAAAATATTGCTACCAACCCTTTCGGCACATAGAAAGTTCCCGAGCTCATAGCCAAATTTTTCTCTATACAACTTATGCAAATGGATTGGTTTATAATGAACAACGGCAAATATCCCATTATCACGTAGCGCCCGCACTATTTCATCTCTGCCAACTTTAAATCTTTCAGGATCTAGAACCAAGGTGTATAGATGCAAAGAGTGCCGATACCCATCCTGAAACTTGCTTTGCAAACTAACTCCCTCAATTTTAGAAAACACGGCATCATACAGACGCGCATATCTCTCACGAATAGATAGACTCTTCTCAAGCCTCCTCAGCTGGACCCTTCCCATAGCAGAAACTATATCATTAATATTGTATTTATAACCTAACTCCACCACTTCATTAATTAAAATATCTCTTTTCCTAAAACGATCCCAAGCATCATTACTCAGCCCATGTAACCGTAGTATCTTTGCGCGTTTGATCTTCGAACTATCGTTTGATGCCAAGAATCCTCCGTCGGCAGTTGTAAGATTTTTGTTAGCATAGAAGCTAAAACATGTGATATTGGACGAATCTCCAACCATTCTATTCCCGATTCTAGCTCCAATAGCATGAGCGGCGTCTTCGACAACAAATATATTATGCTTACGTGCGATTCTATTAATAGCCCGCATATTACACGGCAAACCGCCGAAATGAACAACGATAATGCCCTTGGTTTTGGGAGTAATAGCTTTCTCGATTTTATCTTCATCTATATTAAGAGTATCGGCCTTAATATCCACAAAAACTGGTTTCGCTCCCATATACAGGACAACATTGGCAGTAGCTGCGAATGTTAATGGCGTAGTGATAATTTCGTCACTAGGCATAACCCCATTGAGAATCAACGCCAAATGTAGAGCAGCTGTACACGAATTTAATAGAGCCCCATCTTTTACGCCAAGATAATCGACTAACTCTCTCTCGAATTTTATGCTTTCATTACCAAAGCCGATCCAATTAGAGCGAAGCACGGCCTCAATAGCGCGACGCTCATCGCTTCCCATATCTGGTTCTCCAAAAAATATCATCTTCTTAGGCATGCTTATCTATGATTAGTTCTTTATATAAAGATACTAAACGTTTATTGATTTTGTGTAAATCGAACTTCTCAACCACGAAAATTCGGGCATTAAGGCTGAATTCTTTTAATAACCCTGGATTCTCAATAAAAGCTTTAACCTTTTCGGCCACAGCACGAAAGTCGCCCTCCTTGACGATAAATCCCGTCTTCCCATTATCTATTCCATCGGGAATACCTACGTGATCCGTGCTAACCACTGGCAATCCGCTTGCTTGCCCTTCCAATAATACAAACGGTAAATCGTCCGTATCTCCGTTAGGGGCCTTCTTACTCGGCTGAACCATTAAGTGCATGCCATAAAAAAGCTCCAAGGTATTCTGATGCGTAAGCATGCCCTCGAATTTTATAAAATTCGCTACACCCAGCCGCTTAGCAAGTTCTTTAATATTCTTCTTGTAAATAGCATCTCCGTCGCCGACTACGTGTAATTCTACATTCGGATATTCTTCTACAATAACCCGCGTGGCCCTCAATAAATCTTCGATCCCCTTTTTCTCAACGAATCTACCAACAAATATAATTTTGAACTTCTCGCCAAAACGATAACTTTTCTCGTTAAAATTATAGTTTTGAGGAATAATACCAGTATAGTGAACTACCAGCTTCTCCGGCGGAAAACCTAAGCCGACGAAGCGATCTCTCATCTCTTCGGTCATTACGAGAATCATCGATGCTTCCTTTTTTAATTTATCGTAGACATGAAGACCCTTGGACTGGATATATTTACTAGAATCTTGCCCGTAAAAAGTAACTATAAAATTCTGACGTATATTGAGAATATCTCTGAGAATAAGATATCTGTTGGCGATCATCCCGAAATGACAATGCACTACATCGTACCTATCAATCTTGCCTAGCAATGGCGCCGCCCAGAGTAAATATTTAAAGGTAAGGACCGATTTGCCGTATTCCTTATAATTCAGCGACCGAAAAAGGGTAATGGGCGAATAATAAATACACCTTGCAAACGCAAGAGTAGCCAAAGCAATTCTATGAAATTTGTTTTCAGGAAATTCCAGGTATATAGTCCGACCCATAAGCCCATATTTTTTTACCTTATCTGAGATGGCCGATGCTTTCCCCTTATTGAAAGCGAAGATATCAATTTCTACTCCCATATCGATAAGGTCCGTAATTTGTTCAACAAGCCATGACTCAGATATAACTGGAAAAGTACCAATAAAAAAAGCTATTTTTAATTTTTTATTCATCGCTCAGTTAATGCAAAAACATTAGGAGATAGTTTTATTTTTATTCCTACAGATTGCAAGCATATATCTAGCATTATCACTTAAAAGTGGCCTGACTATCGGTCCATCAGCCAATACAAAAGCTGAATGCACCCTAGATGCTATATACGAACTCATGAATGAGCCTAAATGGAGAAAAAGTCTCACTAGTCGATTAGCATAATACTTTTTTACGAATCGCTGGCCATACCAGCCCTCTATAACAAAAAAGGGATCCAATAATTTTTCTGCCTTTTCTTTTGTAAAATCGACACGATAGAATTTAGTCAAAAAATGTTTGTGAAAGGGGTTACGATAGATTATTTTCTCATTTGGAACAGAGAAGATGAGTAGCCCCGACGGCTTCAATATCCTAGAAACTTCTTTCGGAAATTCGGCGTAACCATCTAGGTGATGCCAGGCGGCCAGACAGACAACCATGTCAAAACTCTCGTCTGGGAAATTAGTGCTCGTGGCATCGGCTACCGAAAAAGAAACTCCAGGGTACGTCCGAGATGCATGCTTAACAATATCGGGATTGTTATCTATGCTGAAAACTTTTCGTGCTCCTGCGTTTTTTAGCATGTTAGAACCATATCCTTCTCCGCAGGCAATATCTAGAATAATTTTATCCGCAGCAAACCGTTTAACAAATATATAAGCCTGAACATGATCTTCGCTAACTCTTTTTGGACTTACGCCGGGATAGCATCTTTCACTAAAATCAAAAGCGAATTCGTCTTTCTCGGCCATGGGCTGATTCTTCATGTGCCAATATCATACTTAAATCATGGAGGATTGTCCACATATCTAGATAGCGCGCATGCGTATCTTATTTATTTTATAGCCACAACTTGGTTGACAATTGACATCTCAAAATTACGATCGTATCTTTCAAATAAAATCGCACAAATATTAAAGACGAGAACCAATGGTTTCCAAAATGGATTCCGAAGATTGATTACAGACAGCTGGATCAACGAGTAAATATATCCGTTGCTAGGTCGTATTGAAATATCCGAGAATCCCGCTTCCTTGAGTAAACCTTCCAAGCCATATTGGGTATATCGATAAAAATCATTGGGCGCTTCATGAAGCGGCCAAACCATCGGCGTGGTCAGCACTAACATTCCACCTGGCTTTAATATTCGATAAACTTCATTAACCGCATTTTGAGGTTTTTTAATATGTTCGAGGACTTCGGTGCATACAACGCAATCCGCGAATCCATCCTTAAGCATAATTTTTTGGTTTAAATCGGAAATAATAATTTCTGGCCTGCCAGTACGGTTTTCTATATCAAGATAGACGTATCTATCGCAAACGATAAATTTGCGATATGGGGAACTGCCCGCGCCCACGTCGACAACGGTTCCAAAGACCTTACCATTCATCGAATCGGCAAGAAAATGGTTAATGACCCGATGGGCCAAATATCGCGTCGAGGAAAGGTTCTTTAATCTAATCATGGGGGTCTTTCATTTTATTTAGAAATTCTCGAATGGTATAAGAGTCACGATTAATGGTTGAGCCTCGACTCGCTTCAAAATAGCGCTCAATGCTATCAGTCATATATTGAACAATGAGCCTGAGGCACCCTAAATATCATCTTAACCAGTTTATCGGGAAATTTATTTATACTACAGCAGACAATCTCTATAAAATAAAGCTAATCCAAGGACAAATCCAATTACCGCAGCTCAGGTCATACCGGCAACTCCATATAATCACATCCGTGGCGAGTTCGGCTAGTCGAGCCTGGGATATCCCTCAACGAACAACCTCTGACGGAAAATCTTATGAAGATTTCTACCGCTACTGAAATAATCTTGCCACTCCCTTCGCCAAACCTCATTAACCTCATCCTGGTCTATATGTTTATCTTTATCCATACGTACGATTCTTTAAATTTACCGCCAACAAGCTTATCCAATAATAAAATAGCAATCACATAAACGATCACCCCCGCGAAGATATAAGATATTAGAACTACGAAACTATCAATCGACTTAAATGATCTGAGACTCGTCAGAACAAGACACATGATAGCGCTTCCAAGTAATGGTAGCATCGATTGGCCGATAATCGAAAAAGGATTAATTTTTATTTCCCGTACCAGCCTGTAGGCATATACTAACTGCGCCGCAAATAATCCTAGTAAGGCGGCGATGGCGGTACCAGTTATTCCATACATCCTCGTTAGTGGCGAGATAACTGCAAACAGAACTACAGCTTGGAAAGCCATGGTAATTATGGAAACATAGGGCTTGCCCACTCCCAAAAAGACCGGCCCAACTAAAAATTCAAATGATTTTAGTAACCCAAATAAAATAGCCACGTACAGAACCGGCACCATTGAGAGCCAACGCGACCCATACACGTACCTGACGATATCTGGCGCTAAAACAAACATGCCTACAGAAGCTGGAATTATGATCGCCGAGATCATCCTAGCGATCCTCGTAAAAGCAAGACGCATCCTATCCTTGTCTTCTTGCATCTTGGCATAAAGAGGAAAAAATATAGCACCTAGAGTTTTAACGAATTCAACGGCTGGCAAGGTACCTAACGCGAATGCCATTTGATAAAAAGCTAGCTGATCTACTGACAATAATTTTCCTATCGCGAGAGAGTCTCCTCTTGTGGCGAAAAAGGAGACTATACCGCCTAGGGCTATCCATCTGCCGAATTTAAATAAATGCCAGGACCCTCCAAAATCGAAATTTAACCGCGGCCTATACGGATGACACAAGTAGGAGAGAATCAAGTAGGCCAGCCTGCCGATAACAGCACCAATAACCATCGCCCAAGCGTTTTTAGATATTAGAGCCGCCAAAATTACCGCACCTATCTGAATCAAATTACCAAAAACGTCATAGAAAAACTGTCGGTTTAGGGCCAATTCTTTCTGGAGGATTACTATGCCTATATTCTCAAGCCCCTCCATCAAGGCCAGAAGACCCAACACTCTTATCATCATGACGATGGCATCATTGTCAAAAAATCTTCCGAATAGATTAGCGCTAAAGAACATAACCACAGCCAAAAATATCCCTCTTATAACATTCGCCGTCCAGGCATTATCCAAATATTTTCTAACATCCTTTTTCTCCTGTATTATCGCCGAATTTATCCCAAGCTGAACAAATACGCTAACAGTACTAAGCCCTAGAGAAGCCAAGGCAAAAAGACCGATGTCGTGTGGGAAAATCAAACGCGCTACGATTATTGTCCTAACGAACTGGGAACCTTTCATTAGAGTTCTTTCGAAAAACAAAATCAAACCACCACGAGCCACCTGTTGGCCCATAGTTTCGGCTGTTTCCCAAACCCCAAAAAGTTTTTTCCAAATTCGAACAAAAAGTGTCATACTATTCTTTTAATGCTACACCGTAAATCTTCGTAAATTTAGACGCGTCAATCTTTTAATAAAATATATAGGTCTTCTTTCTTCAGACCATTCCCGTAAAAGAACCTACCCATTTGGAAATCGGCATACTCATCTACTCTGTCTTGATATCTTTCAAGATTCTTCACGGCAATAGCGAAACAATATTATAGCAAGCGTGGTCGGCCTGAGATAATCGCCATAGCTCGATTTTATGTGTATGTTCTGAATAACTGGAACGACCAACACAACCACGCCACTGCTTAACTCGCATAGATTCTTAAAAGCTGTCTGGAAATCAAGTACATGTTCGAGAGTAGTATGGTTGAAAACAACATCGAATCTCCCCCCACAAGTTCATTTCTGAGAGGAAGCATTAAATCTAGCCCCAGCTCTTCGACTCCAGAATCCACCATAGAACCGAATCCCTTTTGCTTTGACGGAGCGTTAGGCACGGCGTAGCTAAGCTTCCTGGTAAGATATTCCCGATAATAACCACCTTCCTTGTCTCGGTCATCCCAGCCAGAAACATTGATAACGCTACCATCAAGAACAGGAGCGTATTCCCGAAGCATTTCATTCGAAAAATGCCTGGCATTTACTAAAGATTTATCTAAAACTCTATTGGCGATTCCTCGTACGCATCTATGGAAAAAAAATAATATTTTAGACATGGTGATTGTCGGCAAACTCGCCTTGGGTTGGCGGTATCTCTGATGATTATGAGCTGGAATCATGATAAGTCGATATTTAAACTATTTTTGACCCACAATCACTATCTCAAATCCAAAATTTCTTGAGAAAAATCGATTAGTATATTTATCTAAAATTTTAGAAATCCTATTGACTACGCGACCTAATAGGCTAAAAAACTGATGATGGTTTCTCAATCTGAATATCCCATAGCCCACATAAAACCCATCGGTGGCGATAATTCTTATGTTCTCTTTTTCCATTACTTCTTTTAGCTCCTGTCTTGAAAATGATTTTTCGTATCCATATACATATTTTCTACCTGTCAGCGTAAGAAACCGCTTGTATAAAGTATGAAAATTCCAAAAATTGACCACCGCAATCACTATCCTCCCACCAGGCTTAGTGATTCTTCGTATCTCTTGGATCGCTTTCCGATAGTCGTGAAGATGTTGAATCACCAAATCCGAGAAGACGACATCAAAATGATCATTGGGGAAAGCGCTCGCCAAGATGTCATCTTTCTGAAACGATACATTCTCGATTCCCGCTTCCACCGCAAGTCTTCGAGGGATCGAAAGGGCTTCGTCCAGGATGTCCGAAATTGTAATAGAACTTTTCGAGAAATCTTGAGCCAACCTTAAGCCATATTTCCCCGTTCCACAACCGACATCAAGCAAATTATTAAATTTGCTCGGGATATATTTTTTAATAACTGGGAATGCTTCAGGGAAAATACGACTGCTAAAAATTTCTCGCAAGCTTAATCCACGCGCCATCTCCCATTTTTCCTTCCAGATTTTATTAATATTTTCCTGAACTTGTTGTTCCGACATGTTCATTACCATCTAAGTTTTACGCATAAGGCCAAATCCAAAAGAAGTGTGATAGTCCCTTATCTCGTTTTTATTTATAAAGTCCATAAAGGCATTATTGTGTTTAATATCGTCAGATAATAAAAATCCACCACGTGATACATGCGGCCAAACTGCCACATATTCAAATGTCATATTTTGATAACTATGATCGCTATCGTGATAAAAAATGTTAACGGAACCAAGCTTACTAAGAAGCTCTGGTAGTTTCTCTCTGGACTTACCCAAAATCAATTCCCATCGACTTCTTAATTCTTGAGGTACAAGCCAACCAGGCATCTCCCCCTCTGGCACGAACCCCTTAAACTCCGGGCGGCCAGTATCTGCGACGAACATTTCTGGAGAGTCCCCCTTAAAGTATTGTGGGAAGTCTATCGAGTATAACTTTCCTTTTTTGTTTTCATTCAATGCTTGCAAAATCGCCCAGCTCGAGCGGCCGCTCGCTACTCCAGTTTCTATAATTACCTCCGGCCTCATGAGTCGAATCAACACATAAAGCATCATAACTTCAAAATCACCTGCATGACCGAAAGAAAATTTCTTCTTCATGAAGTCTTTGGTTTGGACAATATTCACCATATCTCTCATCGTTTTCGTATCTCCATACAATGAGTTGATTATCCTTTGTAATGATGCGATTACCTTATTTCTTTCGACATACCTGGCCAATATTGTTTTTAGGTACATCTTTTTAAGTATTCTCTTCAAAAATACGCCGCCCAGCATAGAGATAAATCCGCGGACATATTCGACTCTTGGATAAGTGAAGAATGCTTTGGCAAAGTATTCCAGCGATTTTATTCGCTGCTTGTTGTCTTTATACAAAAGGGCAAGCTCTGAATAGCGGCGAGAGAGCTGGCGCGGGTGTTTCCGATAATCAATGTCGTGCTTTTGGATAAACACATGCAGGCCCAAGATTCTATTCGGTAAATTACTCGGCCCGCCAAGCTGATTGCCGTGAACATGTAACTTTAGCAAGACCTGGTTGATGGAATAGAATTTAACCTTCGCCTTAGCCATGCGTAAGGTTAAGTCCCATTCCTGATTTTTGAGTAATTTCTCGTCAAATAAAAATCCTCTATCCAAAACATTCTTTCTGGCTAAAATAGAGCTGGTCCATGCAAATGACTTGTTTAAAACGTCTAGATATGGCTCAATCAATCCTTCTCTGCTGTATTTATTGAGATACAAGCGCTTATCATTCTCGCCAACCGCCTCAAAACCACAGAAACACAAACCAGCTTCTGGATTTTCAGTCAAAGCTCTTACTTGCAGTTCAAGTTTCAGAGGCAGCCACTCATCGTCATCGTCTAGAAAAGCTATGAATTCGCCGGCTGAGTTCTTGATGCCGGTATTGCGCGCGGCTGGCGCACCACACTCTTGCTCGTGGGGTATGTATCTAATACGATTGTCACTAAATGATTTAGCCACATCGCGAGCTCGTTCATGCACACCGTCGTCAACAATAATAATCTCAAAGTCTTGGTATGTTTGGACCAGCACGGAATTAACCGCTCGCTTGAGCATCGCCGGCCGATTATGGGTTGGAATGATAACGGAAACTTTAGGCATTATTGGATGTGATATTCTCTTTAATGTCGCGTAGTCTTTTCTCGACAACGAAAAGTCAACGAATCCTTTCTCTCCGACGACCAAAATTATTTTCTATTTATTACGAACCGACTCCCTAAAGACGTTCTCCAATTTATCGGTCAACTCTTGCCAGGTCGGTAGATTTCGCACGTGAATCAGAGCGTTATTTGCTATTTTTCTTCTCAGATTGGGATATGCTATTAATTCTTCTAATTTGTTCGATAAGTCTTCGGCATCGCCCTTCTTCGCGATGAGAGCCGTCTCTCGATCATGCACATAGTCACCAACACTCACGTTATCATAGATAGCGAGTGCCGCACAAGCTGCCATCGCCCACCGATGAGCGATGGGGCGACTATCATCGATGGAACAGCCCAGATATATATCAGAGTTGGCAAAAAGGCGAGCTAACTTTTCACCAACGACATCGTAGTGATACTCGTCACAAGATTCATTGATATTCTTAATTCTTGTTCCATAAAGGATTAACCGCACGTTCGGATATTTTTTTTGCAAGTTTCTTACTATGGCGACACCCTCCTTGGTTCTCTTCCATTTGTAATCATGATGGAGCATAAGAACTCGTATAGTAGTATCATCCGGCCGTCTATCTCTCTTCCTAGGATTGAAAAGGTCGCAATCGACTGCGTTAAAGAGAACTTCAGTCTCTTGGTTAAACTCATTTTTGAATATTTCATACAGCCAGGTTCCATTCACGAATTTTTTGAAAGGAAGCCGATAGACCTTGTCCACGATAGCTGGATCTCCATGGTACATCCTTTCGTCATGCTGTATATATTGAAACTTTACGCCGTGAGTGCTAATAGCTTGCAATTTCTGGGCAACTTTCCATGAATCTGCGAAAAAAACATCCGCATCACGAAGATCAGAAAAATTTTTGACCCTAGTTATTCTAACTCTACTAGTTTTTGATAAAAGAGGATGACTATTAAATAGATTTCTTATATATCGAGTCGGGCTCCCACTTTCGACGGCGACGATTACATCATGTCCCCTTTTAGATAGTTCATCCGCAAAGGTCATCGAAACACTCACTCCCCCCGCAAGTTTTAAATGTGGAACTAAAATATTAATTTTCATATTAAAACTAAAACAATTTAGCCTCCGGCCTGTCCAACCAGCTAGCTAATGTCTGAGCCTTGGCGTCTTTTTCGGAAAGTATTGGCGTCTCTATCGGCCATTTAATACCTATGGCAGGATCATTCCAAAGAATCCCCGATTCAGCATTCTTGTTGTATTCTCCCGTGCACTTATACTGAACTTCCGCCACGTCACTCAAAACGCAAAACCCCCTAGCAAATCCGGCCGGAGCGTAAACCTGTTTTCTGTTTTCAGCACTTGCCTCTACCCCAATCCACTTACCGACGGTGGGCGAGTCCTTTCTTATATCTACTGCGACAAGAAAAGCACTTCCCACGGTGACTCGCATGAGCTTCCCCATCGGCGGCTCCCACTGAAAGTGAAGTCCTCTTAGAACATTCCTAGCCGACCTTGAATGATTGTCTTGGACGAAATCCTCCCCAATCCCCAGCTCTTTAAATAGGCTTTTCTTATAAACCTCGACAAAAAAACCTCGCTCATCTCCCATCACTTCAGGGGTCACGATAAGAATGTCGGCTATTTCCGTTTTTTCTATGGTCATTTTATAATTTTATTCCTTTAGACATAATCTTGTTAAAGACTTTTATATTATAAAATCGGTCATCCCCATAGCTTATTCCGGGCTTAATATTTTTATTTAAGTCTCCCAGAATTTCCTCTATTGATCCGCTGAAATTAAAGCCGAACTTTTTCTTTATTTTTTGAGTTGAAACTCTGTAATTTCTAAAACTCTTTTTCTTGTTCCATTCAATGGCGATCTTCTTGTTATGATGATCTAAAAAATAACTTTGGACTCGCTTCGCGACCTCTCCAACTTTAAAATTACCAGAGCTAAGATTGTATACACCGGAAATATTTTTCCTGGATTCTATCGCGAATACATAGGCACTAATGGCATCGGACATCGACAGTAGTGGCCTCCAGATATTTGGATTATCAACGGTTATTTTTCCAACAGTCTGCGCCCGCATATACATCGTATTGACCATTAGATCAAACCTCATTCTAGGACTAAAACCAGATAAGGTGCCCTGTCTAAAGCATACAACGTCAAACTTGCTATCGGAAAATTTTCTGACAGCGAACTCCCCCTGCCACTTCGAAATACCATACGGATAGATGCTTATAGTTTCTGAATTCTCGGTATTAATTTTATCTACGCTATTACCATATATTGAACAAGAACTTGCATATATAAATCTGGGTACTCCTGCTCTTTTCGCGATATAGGCCAGGTAGCTTGGGCTAGAACCATTGTAAATAAAATTTAAAGACGGAGAAAATTCGGCCATTGGATCGTTAGATAAGCCAGCTAAAAAAACAACGGCGTCGAAGCCTCTTACGCGCTCTTCTTTCAAGGAGAAAATGTCTCCCTTAATTTTTTCTACCTTCTTGTCCAAAAAATCTCCGAACCAGAAGAGATCTAAAACCGTCACCTTATGCCCTTTGTCCGCTAAATAGTTCGAGAGCCTTGTCCCGATGTATCCAGCGCCACCAGCAATTAATATTTTCAT
The DNA here is from genome assembly GCA_003514055.1 of Candidatus Yanofskybacteria bacterium. Taxonomy (NCBI): domain Bacteria; phylum Candidatus Yanofskyibacteriota; species Candidatus Yanofskyibacteriota bacterium. The sequence continues at coordinate 225,155 of DOSG01000008.1, forward strand.
AGATTAGATACTTTTTAAAATTTCCTTTAATTTTTTCGTATTCATCGATGTGTCCCTTGGCACGAAAAACATCGCCTCTCTTCTCGTAATATTCTTGACATCTTTTTTCCCAAGCATCTTTGCGAGCTGTTTTACGGTTTTCCTCTTTGTTCCAACATTGATAACCCCCAACGCTCCGCTTATTTTAGCTAGTTTTAGAATATGTGGAGCTATGATCTTCAAGCTATCTCTTGATGTATATTGATCGATAAATGCCCTATCGTAGGGAAAAACATCGGGAGAAAAGGATGTTCTTACTATTAAAGAATTGTCGTAGGCCCGCACCACGCATTCTCCGCCCAGCTTAGACCAAGCATATATATTTTGCGGCAGCAATTCATCTTCCTCAATATAGCCACCTCTATCTCCTTTATACACGTAGTCTGTCGATATGTAAATCAGCTTTATACCGTTTTTAGCGCACTCGCGTGCGACGTTAAAGGTACCCACCACATTTACAAGCATTGCCAAAATTGGTTCATTATTACACTGCATTGGGCCCGTCAACGCTGCACAATGAATAAAAACGCTTGGTCTGTGTTTCTCGATCGCCCTAGAGACGGATTCAGGCTTTGAGATGTCCATCTCCCTATGCGTGGGCGCGCATATCTTACCATCTAAGGATTTTAAATATTTACCAAGACGACCGCTACCTCCGGAAATTAATATTTTATTTTTCATATTTTATTTTATTTATCAGATCGCCGACCACGAATTCCGGCATTAATTTTTTATCAAATAATTCTTTAGCATTCGCAACTATTGTTTTATATAGATCAGGATTTTGCTTTATTAATAGAATTTTTTTGGCTAAATCATCGGCACTCTCTCGCTGACACAAAATAATATTCTTATCGTTCTCGAATACTTCTCTTATCGCCAAAGAGTCCTCTGTAATGACTGGCCTATCTAGCGCGATCGCTTCGTATAATTTATTGGGGATAACTCTTTTAGCTTTCTCCGAACCGCCAAATATTCCGAGAGAGATATCGCAAATATCTATATACTTGGCCACATCTTCGTAAGAAACCCTATCTATAAAATTTATATTTTTAATATCCAGGCTAGAAGATAGGCGCCGCACTTCTTTGTATGTCTGTCCACTACCGATTAAATTGAATTTAATATCCTGATAGGTCTCGAGTTTCTTAGCTGCCAGGACCACATTCTCTACCCCCTGAAGGGGGATGTATCTGCCATGAAAATTTACAAGAAAAATATTTTTGTCTTTTTTCATTATGCGTCCGCTCCTTGCCATCGATACAAGAAGATTCTTGTCTGCGCCCACCAACACTCTGATAAATTTATTTTTGTCTGCGCTGAACAGATCGCAGAAATATTCTATATGGGCGTTTGTGTCTAATAAGATGTAATCAGCTAGATAGCATCCCATCCAATCAATGAACCAATAATACGCAGCCTTTAAGCTCTTTCTGCCTATCAAATTTCTATCATTCACATAGGTATCATATATAGAATAATGCGCATCCCAAAAAATGGGCTTACTTGATATCGCCTTGATTAACAATACTAGCCATCTAGACGTATCTGAAGAGCCGACAATAATAAAATCTGATTTTCTGTGACTATTTAAGTATGCTTGGGTTAATTTAATAAATTTCAAAAAACGATTTTTCGTTGAGAAATTGCAAAGTGAGACCTCTAAGCCATTAGCCCTAAGGCCCTCTACGATGACGCTATTCCTGATATACCGAGGATTAAAATCTCCAAAATAACAAATGTTCATATTATTTTTTATTGGCAACTAGATAATAGCCACTTGTTAGAATATTGTTTTCTCTAGATTGCTTTCTTATATCGCCAAACTCATCTCTTATTAAAGATGGCATTGCATTTATGAGTCTAGCCAGAGCAAATACCATGATCTTTGTCGCCATGCCACCGAGTAAATCCGTTTGAAAACCAATTCTTTGCAGTAAAACGGCAAACGCATCCTTCGTTCCCACCTCTTCCACCAAGCTGATTACATTCCAATCTTTAAAAAGATATCTCAGTCCATATTTGGTATATCTAAAGTAATCTCCAGGAGCATCGTGAATCGGAAAAATAAACCTAGTTGTGAGTATGAGCTTGCCTCCAACTTTAAGCACCCTCTTCATCTCAGATATAGCCACATGCGGAGAATGCAGATGCTCAAGGACCTCTGTGCATAAAATTATATCAAACTTACCATCTTCAAAAGGCAAATCATGAGCATCCGCCACGACATCGACCCCCCTACCTTTATTTACGTCCAGACCGATCCTATTCTTGAAATAATGAGAATAAGGAGAGTTCGAACATCCTAGGTCTAGCGTTAATCTATCCGAGCTATTCTCTGATATAAATTTTTCCAACTCAACACGTGTTATTTTTCTAGTCAGAAACTTATTTAGAGATTTCATTGTGCTCTATATGATTTATTATTTTAGTCGCCCTACCATCCCAGGATATATCTTTTAAATTTTTTAATACATTCGCCTCTAAATCATGCCTGAGCTCTTCGTCTCTGGCCAAATGCAATACAGTATCTCTGAGATCCTCTACGTTGCCAACCTCATAAAACACGGCTCCACTTTCCGACAACGCAGACTTTAAAGTATCTATATTAGAAGCGACAATGGCTTTCCCTGCAGCCATAAATTCATAAACCTTTATCGGAGAGGTTGTCTTCCCGTGAGCATTGTTGGGAAGTGGAATTACGACAACATCTATGGCCCTAAGATAAGTCGGTATTTTGCCATATTCTACATGGCCTGCAAATTCTATGTTGTCCGAGCGAACCATGGACTTATATTTATTTACTAGATTATCTGGACCCCCCACGATAAGTAATCTAGCCATACTCAAACTTATCTTGTTAAAGGCTTCTATTAAATCCCCGACGCCCTTATCATTCCCAACCGCTTCTAGGCTACCAACATATCCAAATATAATATCATTAGAATCGATACCAAGACTACGCCTAGCCTCATCTTTGGTCAGTTTTATATTAAAATAATCCAGATCTACTCCATTCGGAGCCACTAACACTTTATCTAGGTTGAGCTTATAATGCTGCCTGAGTAGCTCCAACGTTCCCTCAGAGTTGACTATAATCCTCCTAGCATTTTTCAATATTAATCCGATGAAAGCCTTTGATCTCTTGGATCGGTAATCGTGAATTTCGGCGATTGGCTTCAAGCCCATAATGGATAACAGCAAGAGGATCGCGTAATCACGGGAATAAAAAGTAGCCCCACCGCCCGCATGTTTAATTACATAAAGCCAACTAGACGCGACAAAGCTTAATGATCTGACATAATACGCCAGCTTTCTAGGGATCACCTTGATAAAAAACAAATCAATACTAGGCAACCTTTTGATCTCAAAATTTCTTTCTACTTTATAATAAGAGAACGGATCTTCTTTTATCCTGGCCACGTGCCAAGGGATAACTAACTCAATCTGGACTCCAGTCCTAGCAAAAGCCTCACAAGACTTCATGATTTGGACTCCCCTCGCCTTTACCGTTGGCAGCTCGACATTTGTGATATATATTATTCGCTTACTCGGCTGGATAAATTTAATCAGCTCGGGACTCAGCTCCTTATCAAGGCCGACCGTCTGAGTATGCAAATAAACATGCTCAGACGAAGAGGCTAAAGCTCTTCTGGCTAGGGCATAGTTTTCGGCCAAACAACTTTGCCATCGTCTCAGATACTCTGTTCCGAATCTATCCCTGGCCCAATAGCCCCTATCCTTAGATCTTTCTATGGAATCCTCGATTGATACATCCATGATAATTACTTTATCGACTAAGAACAGCTTACTGGCCATTTCCTTCATACTGGAATACATCAAAATGTCGTCGGGTGTAGATAATAGATTCTGCAGTAAGCCCTGGTCTATAATCGCATTTTTATATTTTTTCGCTTTTTGATACTTGGCATTCCCGTACAAGAATATGTTTATCAGCTTATACCTGAATAGCTCTGAATTTAAAACGAGCTTTAAAAATAGATAAGAGAATATTACCGGGTGCAAAAAGGCAAACGCAAGATTATACAAAAACAATTCTAGTTTATTGTTTATTTTAACGATCTTAAATCCAAAAGAAGATTCAAGTTTACGAGCAGTTGTAGTTTTGCCAGAGGCTGGCAACCCAAATAGTTCTACGATCATGGCTTTGAAAATATAATCGAGTAAGACTCGACGAATAAGCTATTAATGCCATCCAAAGAACCCCTTCCTATAAGCCTTTTGATTAAGCGATTCATGCGCGGAGATTTGAAGAATGGGAAACCCATGGTCACCGGGCGAATGCTTTCTATCGATAGGCCCCTACTTTTGAGTAGCTTAGCCAGCCTATCTGGATGTATCTGCTTGATATGGAATTCTGGTATCTCCCTATTCGCTAACCTGTAACGCCAGTACTGAGGGAATTTAGTAATTATCATGCCCCTGCCTCCGGACACGATTAGGTCTGATATTTTCCCTACGGCAATATCTTTATCCGAGATATACTCCAAAGCACGTGAAGAAAAGAACAAGTCATATTTTTTAGCAGGCTCAAATTTAATGAAATCTGTATTTACGAAACCTATATCACCCCTACCGATGAGATTTTTTCTTGCCAATTCCAACATCTCGGAAGAGATATCAACCAGATCGAATTTGGCCGCAGGATTTTTATCTACAAATAACCTGGTCCACGTACCCGGGCCAGGTCCAATCTCTAGGTAATTATTGAACTTAACCGTTTTGCTAAATTTCTGAACTTCTTCTAGCGTCATATTGTACCCAGCCCTAGCTATCTCACTCTTGAACCAACGATGCCTCTCGTAGTCGCCACCAAAATCTATTTTGATCTTTCTATCGTAGTAATCCCCCACGTCGTTTTGGTTCTTTATAATCTTAGAAACTCGGCTCACAAGGCCAACTAGATCATGCTCTCCGACTACTATTTCTCTCAATTTGTTACCAACGACTTCGACTTCTTGTTCGGAAAGGCCAAATATATATTTTATTCTCTCTGCTAGACCCGCATGATCATTCTTCTCATACATAAGACTAGGGCTCAGGTCACCCAATACATCTCGCAAAGCTTCATTGCAAGTAAGCACGGGCACGCCGCAAGACATGGCTTCCAAGATGGCCTTATCGAGGCTCCCGGTGTGACTCATATTAACGAACAGGCCTGAAGCTCCGAGAATAGCCGACAAGGCATTATTAGCCGCAGCACCAGTAAAAGAAATTTTAGACTCCAAGCCATTATCTTTGACCATAGACTTCAGACGAACGAGATACTCTTCATCAGGGCTAGTAGCCGGGGCACCGACGATCCTTACTTTGATCGTATTAAAGAGATCAATTCTGGTTTCTTTAATGACAAGTATAGCCCTTATCAGAGTCTCATAGTCTTTAGATGGTGATATCCTACCGATCGAAACGATATTACGTCTTTCTTTCTTGTCGGCTGGATTAGAATTAAAAATAGTTGTGTTTATGCCCTGGCCAACAATTCTTTTTTTGCTAGTCTCGATGCGATAACCTTCATCTGTCGAAGTAAAAGCTATGTCGGTAAAAACATTCGCTAACCTCAACTTTGAACTGACGCGGCCATGAGCATACCAGAGAGAAGATTTTTTGCCTTTCATTCTCCAGATCAATCCGCCCAATACCATCCAGATCGGATTCATGTGAACAAAAACAGAATCATAATCTAGGGTCATGATGTGTTTATAAAAATTAAAGAGCTGGACGACCTTGCCCTCCCCTCTATCTTTACCGAGGGAAAATACCTTAACATTGCTTGGCAGACTATAAGCTCTCTTTTCTAGGCATAATATGCTTACAGCCTCAAAATGCTTAGAAAATTCATTCAGCCAACCAATAAAAAAGCCTAGGAGCTGATCGTTCTCATCTACTTTCTGAGTAATAATTAGAAGCTTCATTTAAATTAGAGATTTTATATTATCGGCATAATTTTTGATGGCCACGGTCTTATCAAATCTCGATAAGTCGGTTTCAACTTTGATATCTTTCGCTTCTTTGAAGGCTTTTATAGCTTGGTCTGATGACCAGTCGATAATCCGCCCGTTATTAGAATTCAAAACGTCCGGGACTATCCCTACTAGCGTAGCTATGACCGGAATACCGCAAGCTAGGGCTTCTAAGATAACTCTGGGGCCGCCTTCATTGTAGGATAACATTATTAGCGCGCGAGATTCATTTATAAGTTTGGCAACCTCGGCGGAATCTTTGGCCCAACCATAAAGAATGACACGGTCATTCAATTTTGAATTTTGAATTTCTAATTTTAAATAATTATGAAGGGCGCCGTTGCCGACGATTAAGATCTTGAGATTGGATTTTTTGGCTATCTCTAGTAATATGTCTAATCCCTTGTTTTTCTCTAGGCGTCCAACAAAAATTAGATCGTACTTTTTCTCTAAATTCATGAGCTTAAAAATGTCTAAGTCAATATAAAAAGCTGGAATATATTTGATCTTACTCTCCGATACTCCTGCCTTTTTCAAGAAACCGGGCACTTCGTTTTTATTGATTACTCTAATCGCTTTAGCCTTGGAAGAATCGATAGATATAAAAATTCTGGTCAAAAATTTATAAAAGAATTCTCTAAGATCAGAAGTCCTAGGGTAACCAGGTATGTGCATTATTTCAAGAACATATGGAACTTTGATCTTATTCCAGAGCATTCTTGCTCCGAGGCCATTATAGAATGGCGGATACTCGTGGACGGTCATGACCCAATTTTGATTTTCTAATTCCCAATGGCGGTCTTTGCCGCCTAAAAGACCGCCATTAGCGCTTAAAATTTTTAGACCTTCAAAATAAATCCAGAATGGCTGGAGGATTTTGGGCCAGGGTGAGGGATGAATGAAAACGTTGCCGAAGAATTTATTCTCATAACGAAGGGCGCCTTTTCCGGCAGCTGCCGGAGCCAAAAGACCGCGATCATTCCGGACTCTTGGGCAGATGATGTCGATACGATCCCAGTGTTTATGGAATTCCTCAAGAGTATTATAAAAAGCGCCGCGCTTCCCTTCGGCCAATGCAGACGCACCAACACCGGAAATCATTAGTAAGCGAGCCAATCTATTTTAAATTAGTAAATTTATTAGGCAGTAAAACTTCTTCTATCAAAGTGACAGTTTCTCCATACATCCTTTCTAGGCTGAATTCTGCAACGGTCTTTTTACCCTCTTCGATAAATTTCTCCTTAAGCTCGGGCATATTGTGTAGAGTCTTGATGGCTTCAATCAAATTAAATTCATCATTATACCTGACCATAAAACCATTCTCGCCCTGGTTGATTATCTCTTTGTTGCCACCAACGGCAGTGGTAATCACCGGAACTCCGGCTGCCATAACCTCCAATATCTGATGGGAGAAACCTTCGTAGCCGGTATTGAGCACAAAAACATCAGAAGCGGCGAGATATAGAGCTAGCTCATCCTTGGTCTTGGCACCAACCACAAAAACTTTTCGATCCAGGCCCATGTTCTTAACCATACTTTCGAGAACTTTTTTCTCGGGACCATCGCCAATAATAACCAACCTGAAGAATTGTCCAACTTCGAAAAGTTTGGGCATAATCTTGATCAACATTTTAAAACCCTTCCACGGAACCAGTCTTCCGATAGAAACGATCACGTTGCCAGCTATTCCTATTTTCTTCCGAGCTTCTTCTCTGGCGATATCCAATGGCTTAAAATCGGTTCCGTTATATACGACTCTTATCTTTTCGCCATATACGCCCCAGCCCTTAACGACACCGGAAAGATATTCGGACGGCACGATTACGGCATTCGCGTTCTCGCATATTTTTTTCTGAATCTTATGAAGCAGTCCAATCTTGCCGCGTTTTGGTTCTTTCTGGAAATCGTTCACCATCAAATAAGTCTTTCCGGTGTTGATCGCCTTCTCCCAGGCACTGTCACCCACGATTTTGACGATAAATTTCTTCTTATAAGATTTGGCCGCCTTAAAGGCCCAGTAACCAGCGCTTATGGAATTGAGCGCTAGGACTAGATCGGCCTTCTTAGCCAATCTTCTGGCCTTAAGATAATACGACAGATATTTGATAACTTTGGGGGGCCTTCTCCAAACACGAACTATCTTAAATGGCAGACTATCATCTTCTTTGACTTTCCATTTATTGGTATATGTTAAAACGATCACTTGGTGACCATTCTCAGTGAGCTTCTTTCCCAAGGTTTTCGCATATGAAGCTGGCCCACCGATGTCGGGAGGGAAAATGCCAGTACAGATTAGGATTTTTGATTTTTCAGTCAAAAGAGTAATTTTGAATTTATTCTACTTCTGGACAAATAGATTATACCTGATTATGTGCCAAATGGCGGCAAGGCCGTCTTTCCATGTAATCTTCTTACCGTCGCCGTAGGTCCTGCCATGATAAGAAATGCCAACCTCGTAAATTCTAAGCTTATGTTTGGATATCTGCGCGGTTATCTCCGGCTCTATACCGAACCTTTCGGCGGTCAAACACGGTAATATCTCCTTTATAGCCTTCCCAGTGAAGACTTTATACCCAGTTTCCATATCTGACAAATTCAGATTAGTGAGTATGTTCGAAAGATATGTTAAGTATTTATTTGCCGCATAGTGCCAGAAATACAGTATCCTGCGAGGATGTACAGTGACAAATCGAGACCCATAGACTACGTCAGCGTGGCCATCTACGATAGGCTGGATAATAGTTGCATATTGATTCGGATCATATTCGAGATCTGCATCTTGAATTATAACGATGTCGCCAGTTGCCCCTTTAAATCCTTCTCGAATGGCGGCGCCCTTGCCTCGATTCTCAGCCATGAAAATAACTTGGTGTCTAGATTGATATTTTCTTAGAATCTCCCGCGTTCTATCTTTCGAACCGTCATCAACTAAAATTACCTCTTTCGAATATGGTAAATCGACCTTCTCCACGGTAGAGATAACCTTCTCTATGGTCTTTTCTTCGTTATATATCGGAATTACAATACTAATCTTTTTTATAAACATAAAAGGTAAATACTAAGCACTAAATTCTAAATCCTAACAATTAAGATCTCAGAACTTTTTTTACAGATTCATAAATACTAAATTCTAAGCCCTAGATCCTAAACAAATTATGAACCATAAGAATAAACTCTAAATATTAATTTGGAATGAAGTTATAGATTTCTTGGAACTTTTCAGAAATTGATTGCCAGCTATATTTATTTTTAGCCAATTCTCTGCCGTTCTCAATCAGCCTTCTCCTTAAATCAACGTCAGACAGAACCATTTTTATCTTCTTTGCCAAGTCTTCGTGATCGCCGACCCCACAAAAAAGACCAGTGACTCCATCTTCCAGAAAATCTACGATTCCACCGACACGAGTACCGATTATTGGCACACCCACAGCCATAGCCTCCAAAAATGCATTACCTAGCCCTTCCGAATAAGATGGCCTGGCAAATACATCGGCCATACTTAAATAACCCGGTAGATCTTCGTAGTAGATATCCCCGGCGAAGATGATTCTATCAGACACGCCCAACTCTACGGTTAGACTCTCTAGCTCGTCAGCCATTGGCCCAGATCCGATGATCACCAACCGAGTCTTTAAATTTCCGATAACCTCATCTAGCCGAGCAAAGGCCTTTATTAAAACATCGACGCCGTTCTTAGGTACCAATCGCGATACAGTCATGACTATTCTTTCATCTTCGCGAATATTTAATCTCGACTTCATCTCTGACCCCTCAAAATCTAGTTTCTTGAATAAGTCCGAGTCGACTCCGTTGGGTATCACGATTATAGTTGCTTTCTTATTTAATTTTCGAGCAAATTCGGCCAGATAGTTGCTAATGGCCGTTATCTTATCGGACTTTTTGATGACTAGGCCTCTCATCATCTTAAGAAGCGCGCCTTGGCTATCCAACTCTTTCCCTTCTTGAAGTGTTGTGATTAACGAAACGTTGGGATCGAAGATCTTAACCAGGTAAGCGGCGATCGCGCCGTAGGAAGCTTGATATGCGTGGAGACGGCTATAGACACCGTAGCAATGGCGGTCTTTTCCGGCAGTTGCCGGAGCGAAAAGACCGCCATTGCCGGCGAGGCTGCGGGCTTTGAAAAAGCCGAGTATCGGGAGGAGATATTTATCGAATTTAAATCCCAGCCCCAGCCTATGGACTTTAATATTGCCTACTTGTTCGGTCTTCTTGTTGGCTCTCGAGAAACGGGCTGTAATTAAATCAAAGCTAATCTCAGGAAGCCTTCGGCAGATTTCTTCCATGGCTATTTCTGAGCCTCCGATCATTGGCCTAAAAGCCGTGGAAAATAGTAAAATTCTCTTTGATTCTGGTTCCATTTTATGATACCATCGTCTCATAAATAAGGGCTTAGTTCAACCTAATTAGCTAGATAAAATGAGGATTCTATTCATTATCACTCAATCAGAGTTTGGCGGCGCCCAGCGCTTTATTTTTAATTTAGTAAATAAGCTAAGAGTTGGCCCAAAATACGAGATTACCGTGGCCACGGGAAGCGATGGCGGCGGCAACCTGCTAAAATCAGTTCAGAATATTGGCCTACCGATTCACGAGATTAAGCATTTAAAACGAAATATAAGCATCGGACACGATATACTTGCGATATTTGAGATTAGAAATTTAATTCATGAGACTAAGCCTGATGTTCTATTCTTAAATAGTTCCAAGGCTGGCTTTATCGGCGCCCTAGCGGCAAAGTTTCCAATGCGTATCAAAAACTTAAAGATTGTCTATCGCATTGGCGGATGGACATTTAATGATCCCTGGCCAAATTGGAAGAAAAAGATGTGGGCTATCCTAGAGAGAATTAGCGCCCGCTGGAAAGATTATATAATCGTCAACTGCAAATCTGACTACGATCAAGCTCACAAACTAAAGATTCGCCCCAGGAACAAGCTAGTCTTGGTTCATAATGGCATCGATCCGTACAAAATCAATTTACTCACCAAAGAAGAGGCTAGGCTAAAATTATTTGAGAAAATCTCTAGACAATGGGGCAAGGTGTTCCAGGTTAAAAGAATCGTCGGCACCATAGCCAATCTCTACCCGGTCAAAGCTCTTGAATATTTCGTAGAGACCGCTGATTATTTCAAGAAAGACGAAGATACTATTTTTGTAATTATCGGCGAGGGTCAAGAATATGAGAGACTCCAAAGTCTGATTAAGACCAAAGGCCTAGAGAAAAGCGTGTTCATAATTAGTCAGCCGACTGAAGCTAGTCAGCTTCTATCCGCCTTTGATGTATTCGTCCTCGTATCTATTAAGGAAGGCTTCTCCTGGAGCCTTCTAGAGGCTATGACCGCTAAATTACCAGTGATATCCACCGACGTTGGTGCCGCCAAAGAGATGATTGAGGATGGTAAGAACGGATTTGTAGTGGAAGCCAGAAAACCAGAACAAATAGCGGCCAGGATAAAGGAGATATTTGATAACAGTCGCCTACAGCAAGAACTTGGCATCCAAGCCCACCAGACCGTCCTATTCAAATTCAGCCTAGATAAGATGGTCAGCCAGATAGAGAGCTTGCTATAGTTTCTCTATCTGGAAATTCTAATTATTAAAATCTAAATCCTAAATAGTCTAAGGTTTATGGATAAAGCTATAGGAAAATTAGCGCTAGTCTGTCTTTTTGTTTTGATCGGATCGCTGATGATCCACGGCCTTTATTCTATAAACCAAGATATCGGGCGACACATTAAAATCGGCCAAGTCATATGGGAAACAAAATCTGTCCCCGACACAAATCTTTTTTCCTTTACCGTCCCGAATCACCCGTTTGTTAATCACCACTGGCTCAGCGAACTGTTCTTCTATGCTTTGAGCAGTATCGTCAGTCTCAAGTGGTTCATCATTTTTAAGGCCATTCTTAATTTATCAGCATTCTTGATAGTCTACACGGCCGTGAGAAAAAGATCTTCCGTAAGCGCGATATTGCTACCGTTCTTCCTTGCGGCCATGGTCTTCGTAGAAAGAACTGACGTTCGTCCAGAAATCTTTAGCTATCTATATCTGGCACTGTTCCTATACATATTAATTAAGGCTAAATATGAGGCTAGATATCAATGGCTCTATGCTCTACCATTCATACAAGTCCTTTGGACAAATTATCATATCTATTTCGTTCTCGGTCCAATTATGACTCTATTCTTCTTAATTGATCGTTACGCCCATGACAGAGAGAATCGTCAGATACTAAAAACCTCGGCTATCGTCTTCGGCCTGACTTGCCTAGCGACGCTAATCAATCCGAGCTTTGTTACCGGAGCTCTTGAGCCGCTTAACATAATGCGCGACTATGGCTACAGTATCGTCGAGAATCAGTCTATATTTTTTCTTACCGATTACGGCATATCAAAATTCACTATATCCGTATTCGAACTATCGATAATCGCTTTAGCTATAAGCTTTTTCGTAGCACTCAAAAATGGGGCCAGAAAAATTACATTTGAAGCTCTTACAGCAATAACCTTCGCAATTCTTGGCATCTACATGATAAGGAACTTTGGTCCTTATTCACTTGTCCTGGCAACTATCGGATCACTAAACTTCGGATACGTTAAGTCGGAAATCAAGGAACGTGGACTGACGATATTGTACACGTTAGCCACTATCATCATCTTGCTAGTAACACTTCAGGTTATCAATGGGAATTTCTACGCCTTCACCGCTAGTGGCAAGAAGTTTAATCTTGAAGTTCCGACTGGCGCCGATAATGCAGTTAATTTTATAAAACAAAATAATATTAGGGGGCCGGTTTTTAATAACTTCGACATAGGCAGTTTCATGATATGGAAGATGTGGCCGGATGAGAAAGTATTTGTTGATGGCAGGCCCGAAGCCTACGGCGTAGACTTCTTCGAAAAAATATATAAACCCATGCAGGAGAGTCCCGAAACCTGGGCCAGACTATCAGAAGAATATAAAATAAACTACATTCTATTCGCTCATACCGACATAACGCCCTGGGCCCAGACATTTCTAAACTATATCATCACCGATAAAAAATGGGCTATGGTATATATAGATAATAACTCGGTTATATTCTTAAAAGATACCATCGACAACAAGGCCTTGATTAGTAAATTCCGTAAATAAAAAGACGGTACTGATTCTCTCAATACCGTCATGTCTCGTTATCCTAGAAATCTCCGGTGGCACCACCGCCACCAGAGGAACCGCCGGCGAATCCACTAAATGAAGAATCGCTGCCTCCGCTATCATGACTACCACCACCGTAATACGAACTATCCAAGTGTGTCGAATGATCCGACCTATAAATAGTGCCACTATCCGACGAATATCTCGGCGGATTGAGAAGATTATCGGCGATAACAAGTAGGGCATAGATGGATACCCAATTAGGGTTAACCGTCTTAGACTGATTTTCAGCATCACTTAATTTACCTTCTGCTTGGGCAATTTGTCTATCATCGACAATAGCTTTTCCTCGAACAGTTCCAACTTTCTTCGGAACAGACTCGAGAAGTTCTTTCGATTTCCTCTCGGCTTCCTTTCTTTCACGAATTTTTGATTCAATACTACTAATCACTGCATCGGGAGAAATTCGAGCAAGACCACGGAGAACATCTCCGAGAGCATACAATCGTCTCTCCAAAGCACTCAAATTATCTTCTTGAGCAATTGCAAGGGCGTTGAGATTGCTTTCAATATCAGAAACTATTTGTGGAAGAGCGGCCAATTTGTCATTTGCTGCCCTATATTCGTCTAGCGGAATTTCTTCGGCCAGTTGTTCCAGTCTTGCCATCGCCGGAAGATATTTTACACGGATAGTTGCTATACCTTCTCGGCCAACATCCATACTATTCTTGATTAAATCTTTGAGCTCATTGCGACGGCGCCTTCGATATAGAAATACTACGGGCGGACCGAATAAAACTGTCAGGGCGAGCACCACAAGGAATATATATTTAAACGCTACCGCGAACTCGGCATTTACACGAGCCCGTTCCTCTTCTTGCCTTCTCTTCTCTTCGGCTCGTGCTTCAGCCCGTGCTTGAAATGGTTTTGAGCCCAAATGGTCAATAATCCCATTGACCGTAGCTTCTGTGCCTGCTGGCCAATTATTAGCCTTAAAGTTCGGAATTGCGTATTGCCGAATTATATTACCCGACGTAATGTCAGTAAGATCCGGCTCAAGCCCATATCCGACTTCAATGCGAACCTTGCGTTCAGCCGGTGCTAAGAGCATCAAGACACCATTGTCTTTGCCTTTTTCACCGATACCCCACTGAGCAAAGAGTTTACTTGCGTAATCCTCTATTGGCATATCGCCAAGCGAAGATACGGTCACCACGGCCAGCTCGATGCCCGTAATATCACGATAAGATCGTAATCTAGATTCCAAATTCTTAGCCTGATCAACAGTCAAAACATGAGCAAAATCATTCACAAAACCAACTGGCCTGGGAAAAACTTGGCCCAGAGCAGCATTGGTCATCAACAGAATAGATATTAACACTAGGCCGATTCGAGCTTGTTGTCTCATCATCCTGTGTCTCCTGTCCTGATTGGAAAGTTACTAGAATTAACCGATGGGCATATTATACAACTAATTCATTAAAAATCAAGGTTCGCTATGTTGGCTTCAAGAAACCACGCACCCTTCGATCATAGAGACATTGCTCCCTTGGGCCAAAACATTCTTAAACTACATTGTTACTGATAAGAAATGAGCCATGATATATGTCGATGATGACTCGGTTATATTCTTATTTCCCGATGGCGGCCTTCGAAACCAAGAAGGCCGCCATCATAATAAGCACCGACAGAGCGATCAGAAACCTGCCAAGACCGAGTGCGAATATGCTACCAATAATTGTAGCCGATTCTCTTTCGGGCTCGTAACTAATTAAATTATCAGGCGACCCGACGTCGGCTGAAGGCATCGACAATATCTTGCTGTCATAATGGCTTCTGCCAGAGACACTAACGAGATTGCCATTAAGCGATTCCGGAACTGGAGAGCTAGTCAAACTTGGAGTTGGCGTGGGGCTAGAAATAAAAAAATTACCTACCGAACCAAGTTTCTCTGAATAGATCTTCGCCTTCGGAGTAGGACTGATCAAGCCAGAGACAGCGCCAACTGGACCAATTTGGTTAATCGAGCTAGTCGCCTCTTCGACAACGCCGCTAAGCGTATGGCCCAAATCGCTAGATAGTCTACCGGTAATCTCAGATGCCTCTGCAGACGAGAAAAACCAAAGACCTGCAACCAGTAAAATCGGGCTTAGTAGCCTATATGCTTTGAAAGCCATAATTTGTGTAGTATGGCCCACCGATAGAGCCAGGCGGTATCCTAACCTCGACAACGACTTGCACTTGTCGACCAGCAGTCACGGCATCTAAATCGCTACTAAGCTTCATTGGATTTGAATAAGTGCCAGAATTGTTTACGATAATCGACCTATTGGGAACATCAGCATTAGATGATTGGACCGAATATATCCTCACATTATTAGCAGTAGCTATTATATTAGATCCGCTAGACCAATCATCAAATTTCAAAGACAGATCCTCTTGATTCATCGGAACCGTGATATCGAAAGCCCATTTCCAGCCATGATCGAAGTTCCCATCGGCTATCGCCGAACTCCTGAGTATAGTTATATTAGTTACCGATATATCACTGACATCGCCTGGCTCGCTCGTTGACGTGGGAGATGGACTTGGCGATGAGACCGGAGAAGGTGTTGCCGTAGGCGATGAACTTGGTTCAGGCGTTGGAGAATACGATGAGCTTGGAGTCGGCGATGAAGATGGAGTAGACTCTAAGCCGTCGAACCCAACTGACAAAGATATGAGATCATGGCTTGTATGGGTCTCAGCTGAAGGATTTCTGAAAGCAAGAAACCTTATCTTTAAATTATTAATCTTGGAAACACTATTTACGATATCCGTCAGATCAAAGTTATCGATGACATCATTATTCAGGGCCCCTTCCGTTGTTAGTAATAATTGATGAGAGAAATCTACGCCATCCCAGATTTCTAGCTTAGCTCCAGCCAGAGCCCCAGACCTTCTATACTTATGGGATATAGATACGGAATTTATAGTTGAGTCTCCCGCAATGTTGGGAGAAAAGATAAATTCTAGATATTTACTTTCGTCGTAGGTGCCATCGTTGGGCCAAGGTTCGTTACTCTGGATACGAGTATTATCGTTAGCGCTTAATTTAGATATATCGATAGCACTAAAACTAGCCGAAACGTCGGAGCTATCATCAAAACCGTTGCTGATTGTATAGTTCTGATTAGTACTCGCACTAATATCAGACGATGTAGTAAGCCAGCCAAAACCCCATATAGAGACGCTCACTATAAGAATCGCGGCAGAAAAAGATTTTTTCAGCTCATCGTTCATGCGATACCAATGTTTCTTACATTATAACTCCACTACTTGAGCCCATCAAGAAGCTTAGCAAAAGCCTGAGCAAGCTCGGCGTCTAGTCCAGGCAAAGACATCCCATCTTTTATATTTTTCAACGCTTCGTCACGATCATCCATCGCTCTATACGTCACGGCCAAGTTATAATAAGTTGTCGGATCCGATGGCTTTATTCTCTTAACCTCTTCTAGCATTTTTATAGCTTCCTCGGGCTGATTGTTTTTCGCATATATTGAGGCTAAATTCTGGTAGGCAAACGGGAAGTTATTATCCTTCTCGATAGCAAGCCTATAATATTCCGTCGCTTTCTCGGTATCCCCTCTGTCTCGATAGATGTTTCCGAGATTGTAGTATGGCTGAGGATATATATTATTTTTGTCAGCGATAATCTGCTCATATATTCTGGCCGCATCGTCTAGGCGACCCTTATCTGAGTATATATTACCTAGATTATTCAATATTCTGATGCTTCCGGGATTATATCTAATTATCTCTTCATAAAACGCTATGGGATTACCCCAGATTAGGTTTCTCCTTATCGATTGGACGGCGAAAAATAACAGATAACCAATGACAACCAGCCAAAATAGCCAAGTCATCACCGCACAAAGGCGCCCTTTGTATCCGCCAGGGGCGGATAGGCGCCGACCGCCTTCGCAAGATTGTAAGATGCCCCACAGCTTGTCCAAGTAGAAGGCCAATAACGCGAAGAATCCGATCAATGGCAGGTATAGCCAATGCTCATAGATGATGGCATTAATCGGAATTATGCCTGAAACCATACTTAAAGACACAAAGAACCAGGACCAACCGAAGAACCAAATCCTAAAGTTAGAAATTTCCCAATGGCGGTCTTTGAAGCCTAAAAGACCGCCATTGCCAGCCGAGGCGATCTCCGACCCCCGAGCTTGGAACTTTCGCATTTCTTTTCTGCTTATATGCCGGTCTTTGCCTGCCTGCGCAGACGGGCCGCCTAAAAGACCGCCGTCTAAATATTTAGGGCTTAGTGCTTCCTTTCTGTATAAAATGACCCCGATAGCCACGATCGCCATTATTGCTAGAAATCCGAGCCAGACTGGCCATTGGAAAAATGAAGTATGTACCGAAAAATCCCTTTCCATGTGCAAACCCGTAGGAACAAATATAAGCCTTATATACTCGAGAAATACATGGAAGAAAGTATATATTCTATAAATTAGATTATCGGCATAAACATTCGAAGCATTGTAGAAGTTGAGGGTATTCTGAAAATTGAGGACGGTAAGTCTCAGGATTCCATAGACTCCGGAAATTGCGAAAAATGGAATCGCCTTAACGATCCCCTGCCACAAAGACTTAAAGAACTTGTCTCGAGAAAGGAAGGATACGTAGAAGACTACCAGAAGTACTGGCAGTAATATGGCCGTCTCTCGGCTTAGAACGGCTAGAATCATAGATGCGAGACCTAACGTCCGATACAAGACCTTTTTGGAGCTATCCACATTGATTCTAATGAAAGCCGCAAGAGCCAGAAGCATAAAGAAGACGGACATTGGATCTCCACGGCCAGATATGTATGACACGGCTTCAACTTGGAGTGGACTCAGCAGAAAAAGCATAGACGCAAAGAAAGAGATAGTCTTCTTCCGAAATACGTACAGAAGGATCAGGAATGCAAGTATGGCATTAAAAACGTGGAAGGCATTACTGAGTAAATGATATCCGAAAGGATCGGTGCCAGAGATCGCATAGTTAAAGGCGAAAGTTAAGAGAAGAAAGGGACGATAATAGTTACTATTTAGGCCGAAACCAGACAATACGTCTTTAGTAAATATTTCCTTGAGATGAGAGAAATCATGAACATAATTATTGCCCACTATCCAGTCATCATCGTCCCAGAATAGCCCGTTGTTAAGATTAAAGGCATAGACCCCCGCGCCCAACAACACGATGAGGGCAATCAGCCCAATATTCTTTTTTATTGTATCAGTAAAAGACATGAAGTAATTATGCCAAGAATGAAGGAGATATTGTACGCTATTTAATCAGATCTTCTAGTCGTGCAACATTAGTAGCGGCTTCTTGATTAGACGGATATCTAGTAGCCAAGTCCCTCCACTGGTAAAGCGCTCCGGAAAGATCCATGTTCTTCTCTAGATAAATGGCATAGGCCTTAACTAGATCATACTGCCCCCCACTTTTGTCTATGCCGTCTTTATATATGTTCTGAATCTGAACATGTGATATTTTAAAATGGTTTAACTCAAGAGAAATATAGTCGGTCCAGTGACTTACCACGTCTGGCCTCAATTGTGTTGACTTCTGGATTGCTAGAAGAGCTGAGTCATAATCTTTCATAATGACCAGCAACGACGATAGCTCAGCATATGTAGCCGCAGACAGTGGATTCGCGGGGTCAGATTGAAGAGCTAGCTGATAAGCCGTCTTTGCAGCTGCATAATTTTTCAGACCAAGTTCAGCGCGGGCCAATGCTTGATACCAAATAAATTTGTCACTAAGCGTAGTTTCGCTGCTAAATCGTTTAATAACCTCCTGTGCCTGCTCCTTACGTTTCGTATAGACTATCTCTTCTTTAGTAAGAACTCTGCTAGGTTTTGCCGCGTTTGGCGTAGACGTTGGACTGACTTCTACCTTGATATCTAACGAGTTCACCGACGGAGAAGGCCCTAAAAGAGATGTCGGTTTATCCTTTTTGAAATAAATACTCGCCACAGCTACGATGGCAATCACAATAATGCTAATCGCTATATAGATGTTTTTCTTTTTCATGGTAACAGTTTAAACAATTATCTAGAGTAACTCGACACCTGACTTACTGAAGTATATTCGGATCCCCTGGAATACCAATTGAACTCCATAGAATTAACGCAAAAAACCTTTTTGAAGAAATCGGCATCATCAATCAGGGCTTGCGCACTCGTAGTATTAACCCAATGCAAAATACCTGCATCTTCTCCGGTAGTTTCTATCCCATACACCTTCTGGTCATCAGTTTCACAGTTTCTGATCAACCCAGACGTTACCATAGTATCTCGTACAGTAGAAGTTATGCTTTTAACCTTATTAAATCCACCCAGGTGGCCATAGAAATTGAATATTATCGGATTAAGGAATAGCCTCTTGTAGCCCCAGGCATTCGCTATATAGATATCGGGGTCAGTAGAGTTGATCGCTGAGATCGTATCCCCTTCGGTTAGATTTATGGCGGTCAGACTAGTAAAGCCCCTCGAAACTGGAGTAGCCATATTGACTGGATTGGGATTGCCGCTAGGAGTCGGAGAGAAAGATGGACTTGGCGTAGCAGAAGGAATTGGGGTTGGCGTGACTACGGTTCCCGGAAGCGTGACAGCATTCCCATAAATAGGTACGCCGACTTGCGTTACAGACTCAGTATCACCGAAGATAAGATTCTTGAAACCAACTCGTACGATACCGGTCGCCGATGATGACGGTGTACCACGAATCATGAACGTCTTTGTCGTTTGATAGTTTATCGTAATCTGAGAGAAAGAAAGAATATCTGGCTGATCGCCTGTCGCTGGATATTCTTTTACAACGGTATTGGCGCCAGCAGTTACGTTGTATACAACGATGTTGGCAAAATTCTGTAAACCATTAATCGTATCAGTTCCGAGCTGAAAACCAGTAAGATGAAGGTCGCCAAATGTAGATGAGATATCAATCTTCGCCAAGTCAGCGAGCTGAGCATTTACATCGAGAGACTTTGCTGGAGGCGTACTAACATTAAGTACCGCGTTAACCGTTAATCCATCTGCGTTAACAGCTAGAGTGGGTAGACCCAGACAAACGACCGCTATGAATAATCGTAATGAGTATCTCATAGTACAATAATATCATAATCTAGTTTCCGTGTAACCAAAAACCGCCCGAAGGCGGTCTTTGGTTTTACTTATCTAATACCGAGGTGCTAGATAGATAGTGACTGGCTAGTACCAATCGTCTGTATTAAGTAGTCGTTCATCCAATCATCCGTTGAAGTCGAGTGGGTAACAGCTGAGCTGTCAGACCATACAACTGAAGGCGATGTAGAAGATAGAGTACTTCTTACGACCACAGCGTCATCCGTGATAGCTGAGCTAGACGGGTTAGCTATAGACGTAACGATTGATGCAGGAGCTACTGGGACCGCAGTGACATCCACCTGCAACCTGTAAACGTGACCAATTGAATCAATCGGTCTCTCGTTAGTGAAGGTAAATGCTACCTGTCCGGTTCCAACTGCGACTAGATCTAGATCAGCACTGGCGCTAGCGATAGAAGTCAAGCTGCTAATGTCTACGCCATCTTCGAAAAGTCTGTAGTCAGCGCTTAAAGCAGAAGAACCTCCTCCGATTTGGACGTTAACGGACTTAGCGATAGTGAATACTAATCTGTCTAGGTATACCGCCTGACTTCCAGATGAGGTTACCTTCGTTTGGAAGATATCCTTCGCACCGGTTGCTAGGCTAGAACTCGATAAGGCTTGGTTAGCGAATACCGGGTAAGCAGTGTGGGAGATGATCGAATTACCGGTATAAGTTGCCGTAGCATAACCATTTGCGGTAGTTATGGTTCCAGAACTGTTGCGATATTTCAACCCATCCAATCTCACGATTACTAAACCTCCAGTATCGTTACGGCTAATACCAACATCTGCTAGCTGAACGGAAACTGTAAATGTCTGCTTTCCATCGGTCTGAGCTAACACCTTATTAACGCCAACGAAGGATGCTGATCCGGTTGTTGGGTTAACGGTGGCAGAACTCAACAAGACACCATTTCCATCCTTGAGCAATAGATTCGCTATTGCGCCAGATGAAGAAGCTGCTGTGCTTGAAAGATCTACATAGACCTCATCAAGAGTGTAGTCGTCATAGGCTGGTTGGAGTGTAAACGAATATGCATTTACTGTATCTCCGCCCTTAGCTAACCTACTACCCGCGATCGAACCGTTAGCCTTGGTTAATGAACCAGCGGCATAAGTAACGGTCTGACCATTAACACCAGTAGCAGTTGATGTGGTGCTAGAACCGGTAGTTATACCGACTGCATCCATCTCAAAGTTCATATAACCAGCTGCGACTGTTGAAGTTAAGTTTGACCAAACCTCAACCTGGTAGGTCTTGTTCTTAGGCATCGTGAAGTTGACCGAGTAGCTGTTACTTGCAGTATCAGACAAGGTCGTCTTGACTGGCGATGTGTAAACCAATGTTCCAGCATCGTTGTAAACCTTCAAATAAGTATCCGACAAGTTCGAGGCTTTCATTGTGCTACCGCTGTTATCAGAATCCAAGTTAATCGTATTGACGCTTAGGTCTTCTGACGAAGCTGCTGCCAATGTGAAGTGGCCCATCTTGAAGTTATTCTTCGGAGCCACAACTGACTGGTTAGCATATCCACTGTACTTACCAGCTGAGAAAGAGCCGGTCTTTACGGTAACGCTGTTGCCAGTCTTTGCTGTGATATCAGTATAGTCCAAAGAAGTCATTCTCTGAACTGTACCTGTGGTTGCAACAATATTCGCAACGATTGTGTCGTTAGCGGCTGTATTGTCTGTACCATCGGCATCGTAGACGTCAGCTCTGACCTCCAACATTTTTGGAGTGCCTGGCGTGACTATGAACGATGAACCAAATGTGTATTCGGTGAAGACGGTTGACCAGCTATCTTCATTTAGGCTCTTAGTCGAACCGATCTGGACACCATCCAAAAAGATAGCTCCATTTCTTAATTGTCC
Organism: Candidatus Yanofskybacteria bacterium; assembly: GCA_003514055.1. NCBI lineage: Bacteria > Candidatus Yanofskyibacteriota > Candidatus Yanofskyibacteriota bacterium. Next base: position 247,379 of record DOSG01000008.1, read on the forward strand.
AACATTCGAAGCTGCTGTCGATCCGCCATTACTGCTGGTGAAGCTATACTTCATGCTCTCAACTTTCATCTTCTCACCAGTAGCTTTGACTTCAAATTTAGCCAAGCTTACACCGGAAGCTCCCTTAACAACATCTCCCGTAGCTGAGTCGGTAGCCTTTGTAAAGGTAAGGACACCAGCTGCGATAGTCTGCGTTCCAGCGCTAGAAGCGGTGAAGGTTGTGCTATTGACCTGAGTTAAGATCGGCTGACCATACTGAGTGTCAACAGTGAAGAAATCTGGGGCCTGTCTAACAGATAGGTAGAAATTTCTACCAGAACCATTTATGACATCGGCCATAACCTTAACTACTCTTCCACCAGTTTCCAATCTGACTGGAGCGCCAGTTAAGTCAAATAGAACATAACCATTGCTGTCAGGTAGAGAAACGGCTGAACCCTTCTGAACTCCATCAACATATAATCTGAAGTTCTGAACATCGCCACTGTTTATTGAACCGATAACTCTGAACTGAACGCTCATGAGATTAGCAGCTCTAGTGTTAACGGTAACGGTATTCTGCCAAACATTTATGTCTGAGGCAGGGCTCAAGCTTGTGTTAGTAGAAACGCCATTGGAAGTTGCCAATGAAACTGTTCCTAATGTTGCATTCGCAGGAGTGAATAAGTTACCAGATACACTCGCATTCATGCCGTTGAATTGAACCAACTGCACGCCTACTGTATTACCGGTACTGGTAGCATCCAAATCAGCTCTTACAGAGATGGTCTTTGAACCAGAAACTGTAAATATTCCAACTGAATCGTTGAAGCTGATAACACCACTTGCTACGCTAGCGGCATCAGTTAATCTCTTTGCGCCATCGTACAAGTAAACATTGGTCAAATCAGTATCGGCTGAAACGCCAATTCTGTTGAGTTTCAAGCTGGTGACTGTGCCACTACCAGTGAAGGTAAAGTGAGCTAAGTCTGCAGCAGCCTGACCCTTGACTAATGTTCCGGCAGCCGGATTATCAGAGGCTAAGCCAACTGACAAATTCGTGCCTGGCTGGACTGAACCACCTCTTGTGTAAACAGGAATCTGGTTAACTGAGGTGTAGTCTGAACCCTTCTGGTACCAGTTGAATTCATTCTGGTTGATGACGAAAACCTTTTTAAAGAAGTTCGGGTCATCGGCAACGGCCTGAGCTCCGGTTGTGTTCACCCAGTGTAAAACTGCAGTGTCCTCACCAGTTGACTGAAGACCGTAGACCTTCTGATCACCATCGAGTCTGAACAATCCCGATGTCGGGAAAGCATCTCTGGCGACAGCTGATACGTTCTTAACGTTGGCGAAACCGCCAAGGTGACCGTAGAAGCTGAAAATGACTGGGTTCAAGAATAATCTCTTGTAGCCCTGTTCATTTACGATATAGATGTCCGGATCTGACGAACCAGCAGCACTAATAGTGTTGCCTTCTGTTAGACCGTAGTCTGACGGCATCGCGGCATTCGCTACTGGAGCGAGTACTGCGAAACCTGATAACGACAATATAGTCGTTATGGCGGTAAGAGTTGCGACAACTCTCAAAGCCCTTTTCGATAAATTACTCATTTTATTTTTACTTTTACTTTTGTACTGGGCTGTATTATCTATCGCGTTAAGCGAGGATAAATCGACCAGCGACAGAACAAAAGATTTTTATTATCAATTAATTACTCTTCATCCATGTAATCTTTCTGTAATTTCTTTAACGACACCTTTACTAAAATAATCTCTTTCGAAACTACCCAAGATGTCGACGAGTTCTGCTAAGCCTACTTATACGCTTTCGCGTGGTGAGATTCATCATGTTTCGACCTAACAAATCTCGGCTAAGTGGCCTATCGACTGCAAAACCCTATATTACTCAATATATTAACTTTCTATACTTGATCTAATTTTCAACGATCATTCCTGATCTGCCCACCTCTACAAATCTATTTGACTTGCAAGGGTGGACGTACCAGCCTTCACATAAACAATAAAGCAGCCAAAACCTGGCTACCGTGCGTTGTTTTCTGCAAATTTATTGCTCATATTTATAATTGTTTTTGGTTCTATTTTGACCACTTGTTGGCTTAAACCCTTATTATTATGACTAGTCTACGTGGTCTGTTTAATACTAGCGCAAACTACCTAAAAAGTCAATTGGTTTTCTAATTAATTTTAAGGCAGCTTTTTGGCTCTTATTGCTCATATTTATGAGCAAACGTACACAACTTCTACTAATGAATAAATTATACTTTTTAAGTTTGGCGGCCACAATAGGCAAATTGTGGATAAACAAAGGATTTAGGCCGACAATTAAAAACCGGCAGCGCTATTCCTCTGGCCAGGCGTTCCATTAATCGCATTGCCCTTAGAATCAAGGCCATTCTTAATCAATCCATTGTTCGACCTCCAATTCGATCTATCATTACTAGAAGCTGACGGATCCACTCTTTCCATAGAACTCTTGGTCTCGTTATCTCCGGCAAACCAACCAGACGAACAGTTCACCTCGTCTATGATTTGGCCAGCACTATTTACTAACTGGACGGCCTCGCCGCTGTTATTAAGGCCAGCCTTACTGAAGCTAACAGCCAGATCAGCCCAAACGTCAGAGATCGTATTGTTGTCGGTCCTTTCTATTAAATAATAACCTCGCGCAGGGATACTCTTTGATAAGCTCAACGTGAAGCCGCCATCTGCTGTTTTTAGTGACAATCCCGAAAGACTGACTGCAATTTCGTTTGGGTTGTACAATTCGATCCACTCATCGTTAGTCGCGGCAGAGGTCCCCATCCAGGCAATTTCATTTATAACGACCGCGCGCGGTGAGGTAGTTAATTCTGGCGCTGGCGTAGCAGATGAAGTAGCAATAGGTGTCGGTGTTGAACTTGGTGTCAAATTTGGTGTCGGTGAAACTGGAGCTGACGATGGACTTGGCAACGACGCAGATGTTGGCCTTGCAGATGGTGACTGCAATACGACGGGAGCGGGAGTAATCACAGGAGACACACCAGCAGTAATAGCCTGAGGACTAGGTGACATTATTGGTGACAAGCTGGGCTTTGGTGACATTATTGGTGACAACTTCGGTGACACGAGCTTGTCACCTATCTTGTCACCAATAATATTAGCGGCTAAAGGAGTGTCCGCGCCGCTTAGTGAGTCGACGGAAAAGTAATCGCCGTTATCCGAGTTAAAATACGTAACTGTTTTTTGAGATAGCAAAAAGACGCCTAAAAGCGCCGCGGCAGAGATGAAGAAAAATAGGAAACGTAGTTTAGACGAATTTTCGTCTTCCATGTTTTATTCAGTATAGCAGAATAGTGTCGTTCATTAAATACGAAGGGCGCCTTTGAGGCCAAAAAGGCGCCCTTCGTATTTATTTCGCTGACTGAAAGACCGCCATTGATATTATTAGCTGACTTCGACGGAATAGCGCACCGCCTTATTATCTTCCTTCCTTTGGATAAAACCCTGATCGGTGAGTTCCTTCAGGCTCCTCTTCACGGTTCTCTCGGATATAAGATTGAATTCTTCGATTACTTGCTTGGTCCTAACGCTTGGGACCTGCTTGATGAATTCGAGTATTCTTTCTTTCGTAGGAGAAAGATCTTGGTTTGCCTGTCGTTGAATGAGATTCTTTTTCTGCGGTAATTTCTGAGCTGGGACTTTCTTGATCAACTTATCGCCATCACCTTGCACCTCACTAGCAGATTTAAGAATGTCTAGCTTGAGTCTTAGAAAATTTTTCTTAGCCAAAAGTAGGGGACCAGGAGATACGGTTTTGAGATGCTCTAGGTAATCAAGAGTTTCTAACATCTTATCAATCGGATTGATTATTCTTTTTACTTGCGACTCCCCTTCGGTTTTTTTATAAACTACGATGAGCTCCGAAAGATTCAAATACATTTTACGCACAAAGAAAGGATCTTTAGTCCCCGCCATTAACTTTGCCGTAGATACAAGGCATCCAATAAATTTGTTGACTCTATCCTCTGCCATTTGATTGATTACATTAAAGTAGTTATGAGAAGTTTAGTCAATACGGATGATGGCTACAAGAGGAACACAACGGCGGTCTTTGCCGCCTAAAAGACCGCCATTAGCCCGAACGAGAGGTTAGCCATTGCTATTAAGGCAGCAAAAAACGAAGAGTATCTTTTCGTTTTATATAAGAACGCCCCTACAAGGGGCGTTCTTATATTCACTTAGATAGTGGCTATTTGTTCTCGTAGAGAAGCTTAGCTCGATCCCAATATTCAGGATGGCCATGTTCGCGCATCCAATACCACCATTCTAAACCCCAAAAATATTGTTGGTCAAAACCAGATCCATTTACTAGAGCGATCATCTCATTGAACTTATCGATGCCCATGCGGTCAAGCAATACTTCCATAGGAGCTTCTATGATTGGCTGTAATAACCACGGCTCAGATGATACCTCAATAGCGATCATCGGCTTGGTTCCTAATATCATTTTAACTAAATTCTTTTTCATATTGAAAAACCAGGGACCGATAGGATAGCGGAAGGTCAGATCGAATTTACGATTCCAAATATATAGATACTGGCTAGTTCCAAAAACATCTCCGGCCTGGTAAGCGTTGGCCCAGGTACCGAACTCACCACTATCGGTAACTAGAATTTTTCTTGATGGATCTAGCTTCCTGACTAGCGCAATCTCTTTCTGTAGAAACTCTTTATCTAGATCTCCACAATGCATATTACTGAAGAAGGCCAAAAACGGTTCATTCTCGACCTGCCAGTATTTTATATTCTCATAACCCTTGTATCTGTTTACGACTACCTCAATTATCTCTAAGATTTTCTCTTGTTGTTTATCCTTGGGCAGATCTTTGGCCCATTCAGGGACATGGCATTCTGGCCAGCCGGGAAGTCGTCGGCCCACAGCCAAGATTACAGATGCATTTCTCTTCTTGGCTTCGTTCATCTGAAAATCTAACTCTTTAAAATTATATTTATCGTCCGCTGGTTCAGTTAGCGGCCAATGAGCTGAGAAACGGAAATCTCTAACCTTCAACTCGTCCAGTGACGCGAGATAAACTTTCTTCCAGTCTAATTTCAGCTCATCTGAGTGAAATTTACTAAAAGACGCTCCACGAACAATTTTGTCCGGATCGGGCTTAGAATAATCAAAGGAGAGCAAGAGCAATAGAACAACAATTGCTGCTAATGTTAAAAATATTTTTGACGATATGATTCTTTTAAATATCTGCATTATATTTTAGTAAATAAGATTAAGAAGCCATCAAGGATAAAAATTAGTCCAGCTATTTTTATAATCATAGACTTGCGATCTAGATTTTCGCCAATTCCAGGGATAATCTGCCTAAATGCGATCGCAATCATAAATACAAAGAAATATTGAAGGCCAGACAGTCCATTTATTAGAGCGGCGTTGCCCTTGTAGATAGCGTAATAGAGAATTATAAATCCAGCCGCTGCGATAATCTTATTTGCCAGGAAAAGGTATTTAGACGAGCTAGACGACTGTCGAAAAGATGCAAAAATTTCTTTACGAGCATTAATAAAAAGAAGAGAGAGTAGTGCCGCGGCAACAAAGCCCATGCGTGTCCAGAATATGCCATTGATAAGGTCTGAATGTGAGAATGCCCATTTTAGTAGAGTGAAAGATAGGCCCGAGAAGGCACCGGCGATGATGGCTATGCCTAACATTTTCCAGTTCATGCGACTCAGAATGAGCATACCAAAAACCATCAGACCAAGAGCCACAATATGGGCCTGGTTCAAAACGCTAGCATCCAGAATTAGATACGAGAAAACAAATGTGAAAACCGCAGTGGAAGCGCCGACTTTGGTCGAAGCCGATGTTATTTCTCCAATTCTTATAGCTCGATAAAGGAATATTAGGCCTAGAAAAAATGCGGCGCCGGAGGCAATGGCCACGGCCAAGAAAGACCATCCAGGGAAACCAACACCAAAAGGGATTAAGACCACTGTCGTTATGCTCAACAAGGCTACCCAAAAAGAATAGGCGAAGGGCCTAGGTATTGGAGCGTGTAGTAAATATTTATCAAAAATGAATGCAACTGCGTTTATCAGATACGCCGCTAGAGCTAGATATAGCCAGGTCATTAGTATTCAAAGTTATTGTCTCTACATATTTTAGCATATTCAAGAGCAGAAGAACGAATCTTACGAGATTGATTATGGGCATAATCAATCTCAACCAAGCCGAAACGTGGACCATAGCCATGATGCCATTCGAAATTGTCTAAAAGAGACCAATACATATAGCCTCGGACATCAACTCCATCTTGCATTGCTCGCCAAATCCAATAGAGATGATCTTTTATAAACTTTTCTCGACGAGAGTCAGCCGCATCGGCAATCCCATTTTCAGTTACGTAGACCGGCTTATTATATTTAGTCTTTAGGCCAGCTAGAACTTTGCATATACCTTCAGGATATATTTCCCAGCCCATATCTTCGACATAATCTAGCTTTGGTAAGACAGAATAGCTTCCTGGTAGTCTTGCAATGTTGTAATAATTAAGACCTATAAAATCATAGTAGGGATAAGCCCTAGAGAGAAGAAAGAAGTTACGATAATATTCGACTAACTTGCCCAGCCCTAATATCTTTAGATACCATGGCGCGACAATCCAAGCATTATTTTCCGTAACTCCAATTTGGGGCTCCTTAATATTATGCGACGCATGGGGAACCTCGGGCTCAGTCGGCGGAACATACTCTTTACTTGATGGCGCGGTCGGGGATTGGGAATATATTTCTTTAATCGTTTTATAGGCTAATATGTGCGACCGAATAATGTTCTTATCGACTCGGAGCATCTTTAAAAAACTTCTAAACTGAGGCGGCCATATGCCTCTAAAATAAGCCATTCCAGAATAGATCGTAGTCCCCTCGTTAAAAGTTATCCACAGGCTGGCATCATCTCTCAAGCCCTCAACTACAAACCTTACAAACCTTACAAAACGTTCTGGTGATTTCTTATTTAGAAATCCTCCATCATTGGCAAACCAAACTGGATTAGTAAAATGCCACAACGTGATCATTGGCTCTATCCCCCGCTCTTTGAGCGCCCTGACTACCTCTATGTAATGCTGCATCGCTTTCTGATCAAACTTACCTTCTTCTGGTTCGATGCGTGACCACTCAATCGAAAGACGGTGAATATTCTGGTTCAACTGTTTAGCTATATCAAAATCTTCTTGATATCTATTGAGGCTATCGCAAGCTAGGCCAGATACGAAATCGGCCGAGCTAAGGCCTTGCGCCTTAAGCTCACCCGCCCTCTTCTTAGATTTCTCCCATTCCGACCAATCGTTATAATTATTTCCTTCGATTTGATGAGATGAAGTAGCGCTCCCCCACCAAAATCCTTTTGGAAATTCTATTTTCTGCATATTGATATCCTAACACAAACGACGTAATCATCTAGCCACTCGAGCATACAAAGGGCGCCCCATAGGGGGCGCCCTTTGTATGCTTTTCTATAAACTAAGTTTTAAGTCACTACATCTACGACATGTATGCCTCAGGATCGTTACTGAGCAGAGGCCTGACCCGGAGTGACACCCAAAAGCTCGATCTCGAAGACTAGCACCGAATTGGCCGGAATCTTTCCCATTGCCTGCTCTCCATAACCGAACTGTGGCGGTATAATCAACTTTCTCTTGCCGCCGATCTTCATGCCAGAAACGCCAACCTCCCAGCCTTGTATAACCTGGCCCGCACCAATAGTAAATTCAAATGGCTGATTTCTGTCGTAAGAGCTATCAAACTTCGTACCATCGAGAAGAGTCCCCACGTAGTTGACCTTGACGCTATCGCCTTGCTTAGCCTCAGCGCCTGTACCAACGACTAGGTCTTGCCCGGAGATTTTATCCATTGGGATTTGATCTGCTGATGGATTTTGAGATTGCTGATCTCGCGGTGGCTGTCCTTGATCTCCGGCTGGCGTGCTCGATGGCGAAGCCGAAGGGCTCGGTAGCGGCGAAGTTAAATCGATTATAGAGGCCACCGGAGAATTTGTTTTGGACAGAAAAAACCACACAGCCGCAGTCACAAAAACTACCAACACAATTAAGATAAAAGTATTTTTTATCATTTATAATTACTTTTTTACTGGTAAGTATAGCTTAGGATCAATCGTTCTGTCAAAACATTTCTCGCCAATCGAATGTTGCCAGTTTTCATCATATGGAGAACTATCAATTTTAGCCGTGCCAGCAGGAGTCACTCCCTCGTCTCCAGTGGCCGCTTCGAAAGCGGCGCAAAGCTTAAACTTATAATTAGGTTTTTGGTTAGTGACTACTTCATATCGATAACTCGCTCCCGTGCTAGGGTCGCTAGGGACAACCCATCCATTAAGCGGGTCGTTGATATCGTTTAGATCTATTGGCAGCTTCTCGTTGTTCATCCAATATTCAACTATGCGACTCTGTATCACGCTTAGATTGGAAACCCTCATGTCATCCATCTTGATCTTCCTCTGATTAGTGGGTAGCCCGATAATATAAATGCCAAATGCGATCGCAGCTGCAACGACAACGATAACTAACCACGAAAGCCATTTTATATTCTTCGAACTGGGATCTCTCAATTCTAGTATATAGTAGTAGAACGATGAACCAGCTATAAATAATATGGCCAAAGCCTTGAGTATGAATCTGACGGTCAATTCCCCGCCCAGAAGACCCCTGAATACGGCTATAAAATCACCAACTACGACTATGGCGGCGATGAATAACGTTAAATAGATTAGCCATTTTCTTATCCTCATCTCTTGCTTCTCGGCATGTCTTAAGATGTCTTTTCTTAAAAATCTAGCTATAAACAGGAAGATCGGGAAAACGATTATTAAGAACGAGAGGGGCCCAATCATCATCTGATAATAACTGCTGCTATTAACGACAAAGCCGTTAGTAAAAACTAAGTCTGGGTAATATCTGTTTATTATTTGAAAGACTAATATCCCGAAGCTTACACAACTGGTTATTAGGGACACCAGAGCCGCCAGGTACAGAAAGGTATCTCTCGGTAGGTTTTTTCCACTACTTTCGACCATTCCATGATTATTTGGGTTCATATTTTCCATATGTTAATCCTAGATGAATTAGGCATATAAAGCAAAGGCATACCGAGCGCGTAGATCGAATTAGTTTTCAACTTCTATTTTTATCGATTTGCAGATATAATTGCATGATATGGAAGAAGAAATAATAACCCCACAAAAGAAATCTTGGAAAATTTTCCAAACTAGAAAGGGCATTGCTCTACTTATTATCATCGGGATACTCGTCGCTGGATCCGCTAGCAGTTATTTCATTTTCAAACATAAACTCAGCTCAGACAATTCTGCCAGCATCTCTTCTGCTCAAAACAAGGATATCTATGTACAATTTCTGAGCGAGATATGGGATACGATAAAGACCAGCCACTGGGAAAAGCAGCAAGACGACGCCTTAGCCAATTTATACAAGCTAGGTACGGAAAAAGTTATTGGAAAACCAGTCGACGTAACGCCCAAAACGAAAGAAGACGTTCAAGCAATGACAGAATTGGCAATGAAAGATATGGATGCGACCAAAAAGAAGGAATTCGCAACATCGCTGTCGGATATAGTTCTTGCCAATCTAAAACCATTCGGTAGGTCTAGATTATTCGGACAAAAGCAGCAGGAGGATCTTAAGAATACTGTGGAAAATCGTGATCCAAATGCCGACCTATACGCGACTCTCGATGTCGAAAAAGATGCCACGAAAGAAGAAATAGATAAAAAATATACAGAGAAAGTTAAAACTGTAGATGCGACCAAACCCGAAGGCAAGCAAGAGCTGGCGAAATTAGAACGAGCAAAAAATGCCCTAGCCAGTCCCGACGCCAGAAAAGCATACGACGAGATCGGCGTCGAGCCCACGGTTATTACCAAGCTGATTAAGCCAGATATATTTTACATGCACATAACTAAGGTTTCTCCGCAAACCTTCGATGAGTTTCAGAAGGCTGCGAATTCAACAGATAAGCAAAATTTAAAATCGTTAATAATTGACCTGCGTGGCAATATTGGCGGCGCAGTAGATATACTCCCCTATTTCCTAGGACCATTTATCGGACCAGATAATTACGCCTATGATTTCTTCCATCAGGGAGAATATACGCCGTACAAGACTAAGATTGGCTGGATGCCGAGCCTAGTAAAGTTCAAGAAAGTTGTAGTCCTGATAGATGGCGAAAGCCAATCTTCGGCCGAGATTATGGCCGCTACATTTAAGAAATATAACGTTGGGATTGTCGTTGGAACCCACACTAAGGGCTGGGGAACAATCGAACAATTAATGCCAGTGAAAACCGTTCTCGATTCTAAAGAATCATATTCGATACTGATGGTCCACAGTCTAACCCTTCGCGACGATGGACAACCAGTCGAAGGCAAAGGCGTTGATCCGTTAATAAATATCACAGATAAAGACTGGGATAAACAACTCATGGAGTATGTCAGCTCTTCGAATTTAGTTGAAGCGGTTAAAGGATTCATCAAAAAGTAATACTCGACTCACTGGACAGAGTCGCCAAAAAGCGGTAAATTCACGCGGGTTCTTTGACATGCTTAGGGGCATAAACAATGGAAATACCAAGCATTCCCGATAAACACATGGCCAGACTTGCCTTTGTTGGCGCTGACTACGTAAAACGATTTGCTGAAGATTGGTATGATCGAGCATTCAGATCAAGCCTAGGCGAACGAGTAAGACGCATCCCCGCTTCAGGAAAAGCTGTCATCGAGCCATTAACATATCTGCTCCACAGCTACTTCGCAGAAAGATTTCCCGACGATACTCCGACTAAGAAATTTCTATCCAGCGTGCTCGAAGATCTCCCTTCTGAATTTTGTAAGCGCATGCTAGATGATGGTCTCGTCGAAGACCATGCTCAAGAGCAGGTCATCGACGTGCACGCCATCAGAGTTAAGCCGATTTTCGAACTTTCGGATGAAGAGCTAGCCGACGTACTGGCTTGGTTTAGCAAACTGAATCCAGTCGAACAAGCACAGGCAAAGAGATTTATAACCGAAGCCTCTCTCGATGAACTAAGAAAAATCTTGGCCGTGGACGATGAGTTTCGAGCCAAGTTAATGAGCTTATTCGCCGCAGAGGTCAGGCCTTCAATACTGTCGGCTGTACGAAAATTCATCAAAGAACAAAGCTTAGAATTGTCAGATGTCATTCGACAAATGAATGCCATGATTGCGACACAACGCAAACGCCTCCGAGAAAAACGTCTCGGAAAGGAAGGAAGGTAGGCCGTGAAAGATCTGCTAAATCTCGTCGGAAACAGTGCTGGGCTAGCCTATGAAGGCGGAGCCTGGGCGATTTCGGCTTACATAGCAAAAATCAAGAGAGCGTTTACGGTTTTTGGCTTTGGCCTTATCGCGGCGGCTATATTGTTCCTGATAGGATCTCTGACCAAAACCGGCGCACTCTTCAGTGTCGGCATTATCATTGCCCTGTTCGGGCTTATCTATTGTCTGCTCATTTTATCCATAGTCATTATTGGAGCAAGAGTTGTAGCCAAAAAAGTCCCAGAAGTCGGCAGATTTATTGGCTCCTTGATAATGGTTATTATCTTGTGGTCTTTCATAGCACTCTATGTATTTATTACCCATGTCTGGGAACAGCCATTGCTGTTCGCTGGGTTGCTAGCTACTGCAGGACTGATCTCCATAATCACCGTCCTCGTTGGGGACGTAATTGACCTGAATGC